>NZ_DEQF01000008.1:6464-25638 GCF_002360305.1 Streptococcus sp. UBA3373
CAAGCTTTTCGTGTATTTTTTGTGTATTACTGTAAGAAGGAGAGTGTGTGTGTTGTCTATTATTTAACCGAACCACCTGTGATGCCTTCAACGTAGTATTTTTGCATAAACATGAAGAGCAAGGTGATTGGGATAGCAATGATAACCGAACCAGCCGTGAATGACATGAACCATTCATTGATGGTATCTTGTTCAAGCATTGAGAAGAGTCCGATAGCGACAGTGTATTTACTTGTCGCATCACCAAGGATAACTTTGGCAAAGATGAAGTCAATCCAAGGTCCGATAAAGGCCATCAAAGCAGTGTAAACGATAATTGGTTTTGATAGTGGCAAGGTGATTTTAAAGAAAATATCAGCGCGTGTTGCTCCATCAATCATTGCTGATTCATCAAGTGAATACGGGATGGTATCAAAGAAGCCTTTAGCAATGTAGAAACCGAGTGCGGCACCAGCTGAATAAACCAAAATCAAGGCTAGTAGGGTTTGGTCAAGGTTGAATGCCTTTAAGATGTAGTAAACGGCAATCATACTCATGAAACCCGGGAACATATTCAAGACAAGGGCAATTTTAAGGAAACCATTGCGGTGTTTGAATTTGATACGGCTCAATGAGTAAGCCATGGCTACTGTGATAAAGGTTGAAATGATACATGAAACGGTTGCAACGTACAAGGTGTTTAAGAACCATTGCCCAAAAGGAAAGGCACTTGACGTAAAGAGCTTGATGTAGTTATCCAGTGTCCATGTTTTTGGAATAAGGTAGTTAACATACGCCGTTCCTTCGCCACGAAAACTGGTTAAGACAACCCAAATGATAGGGAAAAGCCAAATGATTGATAAAACAATCAATAAAATATAAACAAATGTTAGTGTTAATCGCTTTTTGTTTTTCATTATTTTGCAACCCCTTCTTTATAAGAACTTGTTCTTGTATAAGCTAGAAGACTGAAGACTGCAGAAAGAACAAAGATGATGATACCGATAACAGAAGCTAGGTTGTAGTCTGCCGCGGTAACGGTCAGTTTGTAGAGCCAAGTAACCAGCAAGTCTGTGCTACCTGCTTGGTAGTAGTTTGAGTTTGTTGGTCCTCCACCTGTTAGCAGATAGATAACGTTGAAGTTATTGATGTTTCCAATAAACTGTTGAATCAAGTTTGGCATCATCACCAACAAAATTTGTGGGAAGGTAATTGATTTGAAGATTTGGAACTTACTTGCTCCGTCAATTTCAGCCGCTTCGATTTGTTCTTGTGGCAAGTTCATGATGATACCAGTTGCAACAAGCATTGTTACTGGAATACCAACCCACATATTCACGATGATAATTGAGAATTTCGCCCAAATAGGGTCTGATAAGAATGGAAGTGGATTTGCTGCTGAAATCAACCCAATTTTTTCAAGAATGGCATTAACAGGACCAGCATCGTTAAGCAAGTTTCTCATGATAAGAAGAGAGATGAACTGCGGAACGGCGATGGTAATAACAAAGATTGTTCGCCATAATTTTTTAAATCGCAAGCCTTTAGTGTTGATGATCAAAGCCAAGACAATACCAAAGAAGAAGTTGGTTACAGTAGCAAATACCGCCCAAATCAATGTCCATGATAGAACAGGGAAGAAAGTTCCCGCCATGCGTCCATTGAAGATGCTACCAAAGTTAGAGAAACCGACCCAGTCAAATAAGCTTTTAGGTGGCAAGTGGTTGTGGTCGTAGTTGGTGAAGGCCAAACAAATCATGTAAATCAATGGCAAGACAGTGAACAAAAGCACTCCTAGCAATGGAATAGCCATCAAAGTCATGTGGAAACGACCGTTAGCCAAGGTTTCAAAATCTTCTTTAAAAGATGGAATTTTTAAATGTTCCTTGTCCAAAACATACAAATTACGGGCGCTTTTTAGGTTACACCAGTAAATATAGACAAAGAAAAGACAGAAAATCAAAGAAGCCAAACCAAAAATGAGGAGCAGCATTGAGTTGTCACCCTCCATGGCAACCTTCATCTTAATTCCGCCGACATCTTTTTCCACCAAACCTTGAGCATTTGTTCCCAAAGTAATCAAGCCGTTAATACTTGGAATGACCTGAGTCACAAAGGTGATTAAAAAGAGTATCTCAGACAGTAAGAATAACAAGCCTTTGATAAACTGTTTATGATAGAGATTTGAAAATCCCATTATTAAAAATGACAGTTTTGTATCAAAGCCACCTTTTTTGAAAGCCTCTTGAACCGTCACACTGTCAAAATGATGTGAGTTAAACATACAAAGCTCCTTTATATTACTGAAAAAATAAAGTGGGGAAGCACTTCCCCACTTTACATATGTCTTATTTAGCTGCTGCTAAATCTGCATCAAATTCTTGTAATTTCGTGAGGTATTCACTACTTTGAATTTTACCATTATAGACATCACTTAAAAGAGCAGCACTTTCAGTCCAGAAAGTAGTCATTTGACTAAGTTTAGGTGTAACGACTGTGTAGTCAGAAGATGAAGCCATTGTGATAACAGCTTGTGCTAATTCATTAGATTGTACTTTATCAGATTTTTGAACTGCTTTGTTTGAAGGGATGATGTTACGTCCTTCGTAAGTGAATTGATTTTCTTGACTTTCTTCGCTAGTCAACATAGATGCGAGTTTGTAAGAGGCAGCAATACGGTCAGTGTCAGAACCAGCAGGTGCTTGGTTTACAGCGAAAAGTTTCACACCAAGGAAGGCTTTTTGTTGAACGTCTTTACCACCAATGTTGATTTTTGGATAAACAGCGATACCAAGATTGTCTTTACCAACAGCTTCTTGAGCAGCTGACAAGTCCCATGGTCCTGTTTCGATAGCAGCTACACTGCCATCACCAAATTTAGACATTGTGTTTTCAGCAGTTGTATTGACGAAACCGCTGTTGTTTTTCTGGTCAGCAATCCATTCAAGAACAGAAACACCAGCTTCGTTTGCCCAGTTTGTACCGTCAACAGTTTCACCGTTTTCACCAAACAAAGTATCACCAACAGACATGAACAATGGAGCAGTGTCATAAGCGTTCATAGATTTGAAGGTATCACCAAATGTTGCTTTAGTTGTGATGGTTTCATAGTTCTTCACATCATCCGCAGACAATTTGCTCTTATTATAGAAGAGTACCTGTGATTCAATACCAAATGGGAAAGCATAAGTTTTACCATTGTATTGTGCGCCGGCAATCGCTTGCTCAGTTGCTTGTTCGCTAATTTCTTTAGCGTAATCATCTGGAATTTCTTGGATAACACCAGATTCAACTAACTGACCAAGTTGGTCGTGTGGAAGTGAAAAGACGTCTGCAGCTTTTTCAGGGTCTTTTTTAACGTTTTCCTGAGCTTTAGAGTCGTTTGATTCGATGATGTTGACTTTGTAGCCAGATTCATCTTCGAATTTCTTCACGATTTCTTCGTAAGAGGCTTTAGCGCCTGTTGGAACCCACAATTTAATTGTTTTATCAGATGATGACGAACTTGATGATTCCGATGATGAGGAATTCGAACAAGCCACTAACACACTACTAGCAAGTGTTAGGCCAGCGCCAGCAAGGAACAATTTTTTCCAGGTATTCTTCTTCTTCATGTTTTCCCTCCTAGAGAAAGATTTTTAATATTTTTACACTTACTATTATGCAACCGTTTGCAGTTATTGTTAATAACTTTTTTGAAAAAATTTTAATTTATTTTCAAACATACCCCTAAATTATAACAAAATGTAATCGAATACAATATTTTAGTTATAGGTTTTGTATTGTTTTTAAAAATAAATCTATATAATTAAAATAAAAGAGTATATTTTGTTAAGCAAACGGTTGCCTGAAAAATATCTATTGGGTATAATGGGTAACAAAAGAGTTGATAAAGATTTTACATTATCTTGTCAGTTTACGGATTCTAGTATAAAATGAAAAAGGAAAAGGAGAACTAGATGGTTACAATTAAAGATGTCGCGGCTAAGGCGGGGGTCAATCCCTCAACCGTCAGTCGTGTGTTAAAAGACAATAAATCCATTTCTCAAAAAACAAAAGACAAGGTGCGACAGGCTATGGCTGAATTGGGTTATGTGCCAAATGTCGCTGCACAAATGTTGGCAAGCGGTTTAACCTATAATATAGGCTTGATTTTTCCGCCTCTGCTAACTCCTGACCGCCTTAGTGAACCCTTCTTTATGCAAATTCTTTCTACTATTACAAGTGAAGCAAAATTGCATGATTTTACTGTTTCAATTGCAACAGGGATGACCGTTGATGAATTAGAAGAACAGGTGAAATTGATGTACCGCCAAAAGCGTGTGGATGGTTTTATCGTTTTATATTCTGACCCTGAAGACCCTGTTCGTCGTTACTTGATGGATAATAAGGTTCCTTTTGTTATCGTTGGTGCACCTGAAGGTTATGAAAATGACATTACCTATATTGATAATGATAACCAGTTGATGGGAAGACGGGCTGTTGAGTACTTATATGAAAAAGGGCATCACAACCTTTTGTTTGTGACCGATGACTTGCAATCTGAAGTATCAGCAGAACGTTATTTTGGTTACTTGCGTGGCACAGAAAAATTAGGCTTGAAAAGCCAGCCAGCTCTCTTGTTTGACCGTAGAGAGCCTATGGTTATAGAATCCTTCATTCAACAGATTAAGGAGCAAGAAGCTACAGCCTTGATTGTAATTGCCGATACAATATCTGTTCGCATCACGCAATTGTTGCATTACTACCAATTAAGTGTGCCAGATGATATTTCGATTATTACCTTTAACAACTCTTCTTATTCAACCTTGATTCATCCTTATTTGACTACGTTTGACATTAATATTACAAATTTAGGTCGAATCAGTTTTAGAAGGTTACTAGAATTGATAAAATCACCGAAAACATCTATCACTGAAAAAATCATAGTACCGTTTATTTTGCGAGAACGCGAAAGTGTGCGTCAGATTTCCGGTGAAGAATAAGTCTATTCTAATAGCATAACGAAAGCTTTTATAACTCATTTTGCTTTGAGTGATGAAAGCTTTTTTTATTTTTTAACAAAAATAGTTGACTTATGCAAACGCTTGCGTTATAATTGCAATGTAAAAAGTTTTGTTGATGAAGGAGAAAAAACGTATGAACCAACGCACAAGTGGCGTATTAATGCATATTACATCACTTCCTGGCACTCAGGGAGTAGGAACGTTCGGAAAAGAGGCGTATGAATTTGTTGATTTCCTAGTGGAAACAGATCAAACGTACTGGCAAATTTTACCGCTGACTACAACTAGTTATGGTGATTCCCCTTATCAATCATTTTCTGCTACTGCTGGAAACACACACCTTATTGATTTAGAGCAATTGGCGGACCAAGGTTTCCTTGACCGTGCTGCATTTGAAGGTGTTAACTTTGGAGATGATGTTGAGTCAGTTGATTATGCCCGTATTTTTGACCTACGTCGTCCTATTTTAGAACAAGCCGTTAAAGGATTTTTGAGCAACCCAGCTCGTGTTGAAGAATTAGCACAATTTGAGCAAGAAGCAGATTGGGTACAAGATTACGCTGATTTCATGGCAATCAAAGAATCATTTGATAACAAAGCCTTGCAAGAGTGGGATGATAAAGCAATTGTTAGAAGAGAAGAACAAGCGCTCAACGCTTACCGCGAGCAATTGAAAGATGCGATTTTATACCACAAAGTAACCCAATATTTCTTCTATCAACAATGGGCTGAATTGAAACGTTATGCTAACCAAAAAGGCATCCAAATCATTGGAGATATGCCAATTTACGTTTCTGCAGACAGTGTAGAAGTTTGGACAATGCCTGAACTCTTCAAAGTAGATGCTGAAAAGAATCCACTTTGCATCGCAGGTGTACCAGCTGATGAATTTAGTGATGACGGTCAGCTTTGGGGCAATCCAATCTATGCATGGGAAAATCACGCTAAAACCAACTATGCTTGGTGGGTTTACCGTATCAAAGAAGGCTTCAAGTTGTACGATTTATTGCGTATTGACCACTTCAAAGGCTTCTCAGACTACTGGGAAATCCGCGGTGACTACCAATCAGCAAACGACGGTAGCTGGCAACCAGGTCCAGGGCGTGCCTTGTTTGATGTCGTGAAAGAAGAATTAGGTGACTTACCAATCATCGCTGAAAACCTTGGTTACATTGATGAAAAAGCGGACCAACTTTTGAAAGATACTGCTTTCCCAGGTATGAAGATTCTAGAATTTGGTTTCTACGATGTTGAAGGTAAGAGTATCGACGCACCACACAACTGCGACGTGAATAGTGTTGCTTACAACGGTACACACGATAACGAAGTGGTTAACGGCTGGTATGCTAATTTAACAGAAGAACAACAAGCTTTTGTGGATGCATACACACACCGTTGTGACAATGAACCAATCACACAAGCTATGCTACGTACTTTGTTTGCAACAGTTAGTCACATTGCGATTGCGACAATGCAAGACTTGCTTGACAAACCTGCAGAAAGCCGCATGAACATTCCAAATACTGTTGGTGGCAACTGGCAATGGCGTATGCGCAAAGAAGATTTGACGGATGACCGCAAAGCCTTCTTGAAAGACATTACAGCGCTTTACTGTCGTAAAAACCCAAATAAAGGATAAGAAAAAGTAAAGGATATACACATGACTACTACATTTACAAACTATCTTGAACATAAAGGACAAACACTTGCTGACATGAGCAACGAAGATATTTACGTCGCTCTTTTACACTTCGTGAAAGAACTAGCTGCAGAAAAACCAAAAAATACAGCTAAACGTAAAGTCTACTACATCTCAGCTGAATTCCTTATCGGAAAACTCTTGTCAAACAACCTAATCAACCTTGGTATCTATAAGGAAGTTAAGAATGAATTGGCAGCAGCAGGCAAATCAATTGCTGAAGTGGAAGATGTTGAATTAGAACCATCTCTTGGTAATGGTGGACTTGGACGTTTGGCATCATGCTTCATCGATTCAATGTCAACACTTGGCATCAACGGTGAAGGTGTCGGGCTTAACTACCACTGTGGATTGTTCAAACAAGTTTTCGTGGACAATCAACAAGAAGCAGAAGCTAACTACTGGATTGAAGACGATTCTTGGTTGGTTCCAACAGATATTAGCTACGATGTGCCATTCAAAGATTTCACGCTTAAATCACGCCTAGACCGTATTGATGTTTTGGGTTACAAACGTGATACGAAAAACTATCTCAACTTGTTTGATATCGATGGTTTGGATTATGGTTTGATTCACGATGGTATTTCATTTGATAAAACAGAAATCAAGAAAAACTTGACGCTCTTCCTTTACCCAGATGATTCTGATAAAAACGGTGAATTGCTTCGTATTTACCAACAATATTTCATGGTATCTAACGCAGCACAATTGTTGATTGATGAGGCTATCGAACGCGGTTCTAACTTGCACGATTTGGCAGATTACGCTTATGTTCAAATCAACGACACACACCCATCAATGGTTATCCCAGAATTGATTCGTCTATTGACTGAAAAACATGACATTGCCTTTGATGAAGCTGTTGCTATCGTGAAAAACATGGTTGGTTACACAAACCACACAATCTTGGCAGAAGCCCTTGAAAAATGGCCTCTTGACTACCTAAACGAAGTTGTACCACACTTGGTAACAATCATCGAACAATTAAATGAACTTATTGCTAGTGAATACAGTGACCCAGCTGTTCAAATCATTGACGAATCAGGTCGTGTTCACATGGCACACATGGATATTCACTTCTCAACTTCAGTAAACGGGGTTGCAGCCCTCCACACTGAAATCCTTAAAAACAGTGAATTGAAGCCTTTCTACGATATTTACCCTGAAAAATTCAATAACAAAACAAATGGTATCACTTTCCGTCGCTGGTTAGAATTTGCCAACCAAGACTTGGCGGATTACTTGAAAGAGCTTATCGGTGACGACTACTTGACTGATGCGACTAAGCTTGAAAAATTATTGGCTTATGCAGATGACGAAAGCGTTCATGCTAAACTAGCTGAAATCAAGCACAACAATAAATTGGCCTTGAAACGTTACCTCAAAGAAAACAAAGGTATCGAGTTGGATGAAAACTCAATCATCGATACTCAAATCAAACGTTTCCACGAGTACAAACGTCAACAAATGAACGCTCTTTATGTGATTCATAAATACCTTGAAATCAAACGTGGTAAGTTGCCAGAACGCAAAGTAACGGTTGTCTTCGGTGGTAAAGCAGCTCCTGCCTACACTATCGCTCAAGATATTATTCACTTGATCCTTTGCTTGTCAGAATTGATCAACAACGATCCAGAAGTGAACCAATACCTCAACGTTTTCTTGGTAGAAAACTACAATGTAACCGTTGCTGAGCACTTGATTCCTGCGACAGATATTTCTGAACAAATCTCATTGGCATCTAAAGAAGCTTCTGGTACTGGTAACATGAAATTCATGCTTAACGGTGCTTTGACACTTGGAACAATGGATGGTGCCAACGTCGAAATCGCTGAATTAGCTGGTATGGATAATATTTATACATTTGGTAAAGATTCTGATACGATTATTGACCTTTATGCAACAGAAGGCTATGTTTCAAAAGATTACTACGAAAACGATGCCGTTATCAAAGAAGCAGTGGACTTCATTGTGAGCGACGATGTGGTTAAACTTGGTAACGCAGAGCGTCTAGAGCGTCTTTACAATGAACTTATCAATAAAGACTGGTTCATGACGTTGATTGACCTTAAAGAATACATCGCTGTCAAAGAACAAATGCTTGCAGACTACGAAGACCAAAAAGTTTGGATGACAAAAGTCATCAAAAACATTGCAAAAGCTGGATTCTTCTCATCAGATAGAACAATCGAACAATACAACGACGAAATCTGGCACAGCAAATAAGCTTAAAAATGACCTAATCATTATGATTAGGTCATTTTTTGTCTGAATGATGATAGAAATATAAGTTTTATGCATTTTTATTCAAAAAATGATTGACAAATTCCTTAAAAGCAGCTAAAATAAAGAAAAAACTAATAAACGGAGAATAAATATGAAAATCAAAAAATTAGTATTAGGGATTCTTGGTTTAGCTTTGTTCATGACTTTGACAGCTTGTGGCAGCTCGTCTAATGAAAACCTTCAAGAAAAAATTGAGAAAAAAGGCAAACTCGTTGTCGCTATGAGCCCAGACTATGCTCCATTTGAATTTAAAGCTTTGGTGGACGGTAAAGATACCGTTGTCGGTGCTGATGTGCAATTGGCTCAAGCGATTGCAGACGAATTGGGAGTAAAATTGGAAATTTCATCAATGAGCTTTGATAACGTGCTATCAAGCCTTCAAACAGGTAAGGCAGATATGGCGATTTCAGGTTTGTCACCAACAGAAGCTCGTAAAAAAGTTTACGATTTCTCAGATCCCTACTATGAAGATGAAAATGCCATCTTGGTAAAAGCTAGCGACGTTGACAAGTATACCTCAATTGATAGTTTGTCTGGAGCAAAAGTAGCTGTTCAAAAAGGAACTGTCGAAGAAGACTTGGCTAAAAAGCAATTGGAAAATGCAAACATCATTTCATTGACATCAATGGGTGAAGCTATCAATGAATTGAAATCAGGACAAGTTCAAGCTGTTGACCTTGAAAAACCTGTTGCAGAAGGTTACTTGGATCAAAACCCAGATTTGGCTTTAGCAAGCTTTGCGCTTAAAACAGGTGATGGTGATGCCAAAGCTGTAGCTATGCCAAAAGACAGTGGTGAATTGGTTGATACCGTTAACAAAGTCATCAAAAAACTAAGAGATGAAGGTAAATACCAACAATTCATTTCAGACGCTGCTAAATTGACTGGAAGCAGCAGCGACGAATAACATCAATAGTTTAAGGACCTTTTGAGGTCTTTTTTTGTGAGCGTTTTGATTGCTTTTTTTTAAAAAGTAGGTAAGGTATGACTCATAAAAAGCCATAAAAGAGGGAGATTAGAGATGAATTACCTTGCTCAAGTGATGCTGTATGTTGACCATACAGAAAAGTTGTGCTCAATTTTGTGTGGATAAACTAAGTTTTACATTAAAACAAACCATGCCTGGACCAGATGGTACAAAGATATTTGTCTTAAGTCCGACACCTGAGGCAGAAACAGCTATTGTCTTGCTGGATAAAGAGGCAGTAGCAGCTTACTCACCAGAACTTGTTTTAGTCACCCCATCTTTGATGTTTCATTGTGACGATGTCGCCTTAAAGCGTGAAGAACTTTTAAAAGCTGGCGTTCACGTGGGTGCAAATAGGAAAAACTTTGGCTTGTAATTTTTGTAATCCCGAGGGATATTATTTCGCTTTTTCTGAGTAAGCAAAAAAGCGACCACTTGAAAAGTAGCCGCTTAGGAGATTATGAAAAAGAAAGTTTATTAGGATTGTCTACAGTATAGAGTTCTTTCCTTAAAGAAGTCATAAGTTTGGGAATAAAAAACATGTTTTCAAAAAATAAATACATTTTTATGCACGTAAGGATTGACCTTTTTTCATAATTTTGGTATTCTTATTAAGAACGTGTAAATGTTACATTATCTTGAGGAGGTGAGACACATGTCAAAAACAGTAGTACGTAAAAACGAATCTTTAGACGACGCACTTCGCCGTTTCAAACGTTCTGTGACTAAAGCTGGGACTCTTCAAGAATCACGCAAACGTGAATTCTACGAAAAACCTTCTGTAAAACGTAAACGCAAATCAGAAGCAGCTCGCAAACGTAAAAAATTCTAATAAAATCTTGGATAAAAAAGAAGAGACGCTAGGCGTCTCTTTTGTCATTCTTATTTTTCTTTTAACAAATCACGAATTTCTGTAAGCAATTCTTCTTGAGTCGGTGCTGCATCTTCTTCGGCATCTTCTTGGTTTTGTTTGCCTAGAGATGTTGCGACATTAGCTGCTTTGACGATGAAAAATAGGGTTGTACCGACAATCAAGAAGTTAAGAACGGCACTAAGAAAGCTACCATAAGCCACACCATTCCAAGATAACTCAGTGATTTGCTCAACCCCAGCAGCTTTCAAAGCGGGTGTTAGGAAGAGTGGTGTAATCACATCTTCAACGAGTGAAGTGATGATGGCATTAAAAGCAGCCGCAACAATCACGGCAACAGCAAGGTCTAAGACGTTAGCCTTAAACAAAAAATCCCTCAATTCCTTTATCATAAGAAACTTCCTAAAAAAATAAAACGCTTACAATAGTATTATACCAAAAAAGTGGCAAAAATGCTCTAAATATGCTAAATTCTAAAAAATTTACAAAAAACCTTGAAAATGGTATAATAAGTTTCAAAAGTATAATGGGATTAGTGTGTGGAGGTGATGTTTTTGGCAATCGACAAAGAATTAATTTCCGAGATTAAAGGTCACGTGAATATTGTGGAAGTCATCGGTGAAGTTGTTGATTTGACACGTGCTGGTCGTCATTATGTTGGCTTATGCCCTTTTCATAAAGAGAAAACCCCATCCTTCAACGTGGTTGAGGATAAGCAGTTCTTTCACTGTTTTGGCTGCGGAAAATCAGGGGATGTTTACAAATTTGTAGAAGAATACCGCCAAGTTAGTTTTTTAGATAGTGTGCGCCTGCTAGCAAAACGTGCAGGTATTACCATACCAAATGATAGACCGCAACAAGTTGAAACCAGGACCCAAAACCCTAATCAATTGTTGTTAGATATTCAAAAGGATGCGGCTAAGTTTTACAGTGCCGTCTTGAAAACGACAAAAGAAGGGCAAGAAGCTAAGGCTTATTTACATAGTCGTGGTCTAACAGACGATGTGATTGATTATTTTAACATTGGTTTGTCGCCCAAGGGCTCTGATTTTCTCTACCAATCTCTCTCAAAACATTACGATGAAAAGGTTTTGATGAACTCAGGTCTTTTTAATTTCTCTGAGCAATCAAACCGTTTCTACGATGCTTTTCAAAATCGTATCATGTTTCCTTTGACAAATGACAAGGGGCGGATTGTTGCCTTTTCAGGGCGCATTTGGTCACGAGAAGATGTGGAAAGTCAGCAAGCAAAGTACAAGAACACGCGTTCTACCGTTATTTTTAATAAATCGTACGAACTGTACCACTTGGATAAGGCACGTCCTAGTGTGAGTAAGACCCATGAAGTTTACCTAATGGAAGGTTTCATGGATGTGATTGCAGCTTACCGTTCAGGAATTGATAATGCAGTAGCTTCTATGGGGACTGCTTTGACACCTGAACATGTCAGCCATTTGAAACGCTATGCTAAGAAAGTGGTTTTGACCTATGATGGTGATGCGGCCGGACAGCACGCTATTGCTAAATCTTTGGAACTGTTGAAGGGGTTGGATGTTGAGATTGTCAGTCTACCTGATAGAATGGATCCAGACGAATTTGTTCACAAAAATTCACCTCAGGCTTTGGCTAATTTATTAGAAAATTACCGTATTAGCAGCACGGAATTTCTGATTCATTACTTGAAGCCTGAAAATAGCGATAACTTGCAATCAGAAATTGCTTACGTGGAACAAATTTCAAAGATTATCGCGCAAACTCCTTCTATTACGGCTCAAAATTCGTATATTAGTATGGTGGCTGATTTGCTCCCTGATTTTGATTACTATCAGATCGAGCAATCTGTCAACAATGAACGCTTACAAAACCGTTCTGCCATGCAGGGTAATTATGCCAAACAGGCTGTGACAGTAGTGGAGTTGCCCATTTCAAAAAAAATCTCTGCTATTACAAGAGCAGAGTGCCAGCTCATGCACCGTCTATTAACGCATGATTACCTGCTTAATGGATTTCGCAGTAACGATCTATTTGCCTTTGATACTAAGGAATTGCAGGTTTTATATAACTTATTGTTGCAAGAAGGGGAGTTGGATTCCTATGATTTGGCACAATTAGATGAATCAACGCGTCAAATGTATTACCGCGTTTTAGAAGAAAATTTACCAGATGAGATTTCAACGAATGAAATAGAAGAGATTATCGACCGTCGCAATCGTCTTCTCCAAGAGCGTGAATTGCAAAAACAAGGCAAACTTGTTCGTGAATCGAGCCATCTTGGAGATGTGGATACTGCACTAGCAGCTTTAGAAAATCTCATTGCTCAAAAAAGAAATATGGAATAGAGGAAAATATGGCAAAAGAAAAAGAAATCACAACCTTTAATGTTCAAGTTGCAGAATTTATTCGTAATCATAAAAAGGATGGAACAGCCATTGATGATGAGGTTACTGAAAAATTAGTTATTCCATTTTCATTGGATGCTGATCAAATTGATGACCTTCTAGAGCGTTTAACGGATGGTGGTATTTCCATCACAGACAAGGAAGGTAATCCTTCAAGCAAGTACGTTGTGGAAGAACCAAAGCCAGAAGAATTGACTGACGAAGAGTTGCTTGGTAGCAATTCTGCTAAGGTCAATGACCCTGTCCGTATGTACCTTAAAGAAATTGGTGTTGTTCCTTTGCTTACTAGCGAGGAAGAAAAAGAATTGGCGGTTGCCGTTGCTAAAGGTGACCTTCAAGCCAAACAGCGTTTGGCAGAAGCAAACTTGCGTTTGGTGGTTTCTATTGCCAAACGTTACGTTGGTCGTGGGATGCAGTTCCTTGATTTGATCCAAGAAGGCAATATGGGCTTGATGAAAGCCGTTGATAAATTTGACTACTCAAAAGGGTTCAAATTCTCAACTTATGCGACTTGGTGGATTCGTCAAGCGATCACGCGTGCTATTGCTGACCAAGCCCGTACTATTCGTATCCCTGTTCACATGGTAGAAACCATTAACAAATTGGTTCGTGAACAACGTAACCTCCTTCAAGAGCTTGGACAAGATCCAACGCCAGAACAAATCGCTGAACGCATGGACATGACACCTGACAAGGTTCGCGAAATCTTGAAAATTGCTCAAGAACCTGTTTCTTTGGAAACCCCAATCGGTGAAGAAGATGACAGCCACCTAGGTGATTTCATTGAAGATGAAGTGATTGAAAATCCAGTGGACTACACAACGCGTGTCGTTCTTCGTGAACAATTGGATGAAGTGTTAGACACCTTGACTGACCGTGAAGAAAATGTCTTGCGCTTGCGTTTTGGATTGGATGATGGTAAAATGCGTACTTTAGAAGATGTCGGAAAAGTCTTTAACGTTACGCGTGAACGTATCCGTCAAATTGAAGCGAAAGCTCTTCGTAAATTACGCCATCCAAGCCGTAGTAAACAACTACGTGACTTTATTGAAGACTAATGAGTGAGAGGTTTGCCTATGTTAGAACAAAAGTACACTGAGGAAGAAGTTGCTAAAATCAAAGATCGTATTCTTGAAGCTTTGGAAATGGTTATTGATCCAGAGTTGGGAATTGATATTGTGAATCTTGGCCTTGTTTATGAAATTCGTTTCAACCAAGATGGTCATACAGAAATTGATATGACCTTAACAACAATGGGTTGCCCTTTGGCTGACCTTTTGACAGACCAAATTCATGATGCGATGCGTGATATTCCTGAAGTCACTAAGACAGAAGTGAAGTTGGTTTGGTATCCTGCTTGGACAGTTGATAAGATGAGCCGCTATGCTCGCATTGCTCTAGGCATTCGATAATAGATGAAAGAACAGCAAGAGCCTTGCTGTTCTTTTTTGAATTATTAGTGCTTTTTTCAGTAAAATAGTGTAAAATGAAAGGGAATGAAGTAAAGGAGAAAGACTTGTTATGATTTTAATTACAGGTGCTAATGGTCAATTAGGTTCAGAAATGCGTCATTTATTGGACGAACGTGATGAAGAATACGTTGCAGTTGACGTTGCCGAAATGGACATCACAGACAGCGAAAAAGTGGATAAAGTATTTGCTGAAGTAAAACCAACTCTTATTTACCACTGTGCTGCCTACACTGCAGTTGATGCGGCAGAAGATGAAGGTAAAGAATTGGACTACGCCATCAACGTGACAGGAACTGAAATTATTGCTAAAGCAGCTGCAAAATACGGCGCAACACTTGTTTACGTTTCTACAGACTACGTTTTTGATGGTGACAAGCCAGTCGGAGAAGAATGGGAAGTTGACGACAAAGCGAACCCTCAAACAGAATACGGTCGCACAAAACGTTTGGGTGAAGAAGCAGTTGAAAAATACTTGGATAACTACTATATCATCCGTACAGCTTGGGTATTTAGTAACTACGGTAAAAACTTTGTCTTTACCATGCAAAACCTTGCTAAAACACATGATACCTTAACTGTCGTTAATGACCAACATGGTCGCCCAACATGGACACGCACCCTGGCAGAATTCATGACTTACTTGACTGAAAACCAAAAAGCATTTGGTTACTACCATTTGTCAAATGACGCTGATGAAGACACTACATGGTATGATTTCGCAGTTGAGATTTTGAAAGATACAGATGTGCTTGTTAAACCAGTTGATTCAAGTCAATTTCCAGCAAAAGCAAAACGTCCATTTAACTCAACACTTAGCCTTAAAAAAGCCAAAGAAACTGGTTTTGTGATTCCAACATGGCAAGATGCCTTGAAAGAATTTTACAGACAAGAAGTGAAAGAGTAATCACTACCTTTTGAACAGGGTAGGAATCTGGTGAATAATCAGATTCCTTTTTTATTTAGCCAGCCTATGTAAAATGTGGTATAATGGAAAATGATTGTATTTTAAAGATAGAGAGGTCTGCTATGCAACACGTTTTTATCATTGGAAGTCGCGGGCTGCCTGCAAAATATGGTGGCTTTGAGACTTTTGTTGAGGAATTGGTTACACATAAACAAAGTGCAGACGTGTATTACCATGTGGCCTGTCTAAGCGATAAAGAACACCATACACATTTTCAGTATGCGGGTGCAGATTGTTTTACCATTAAGGCGCCTAAGCTTGGTCCAGCGCGTGTCATTGCTTATGACATGATGGCTATCAATTATAGTCTTCAAATGGTGAAAAAAGAACAGATTGCGCATCCTATTTTTTATGTTTTGGGAAATACGATTGGCGCTTTTATTGATCCTTTCATTCGAAACATCCACGCTGTCGGAGGGCAGTTGTTTATCAATCCAGATGGTCTTGAATGGAAACGGTCAAAATGGTCAAAACCCGTCCAATGGTATTTAAAACAGTCTGAAAAAATTATGGCAACATCAGCTGATTTGGTGATTTCAGATAACGTTGGTATAGAGGAGTATATTAAAACCTCTTATCCTAGTGCCAAAACAACCTTTATTGCTTACGGAACAGACTTACAAAAATCGGCATTAAGCCCTGAGAGTGCTAAAGTGCAGGAGTGGTTTCAGCAATGGCACATTAAAGAGAAGGGGTATTATCTGATTGTTGGGCGTTTTGTGCCTGAAAACAATTACGAAACAGCTATCCGTGAATTTATGGCGTCAGATACCAAGCGTAAACTAGTCATCATTTGCAACCACGAGGGCAATGATTATTTTGACACCTTGAAACGCTTGACGCATTTTGACAAGGATGAGCGAATTCGCTTCGTGGGAACGGTTTATGACCGTGAGTTGTTGACCTATATTCGTGAAAATGCTTTTGCTTACATTCATGGTCATGAGGTTGGTGGTACCAATCCAGGCTTGTTGGAAGCTTTGGGGCACACGAATCTTAATCTGGTTTATAATGTTCCCTTTAACCAATCAGTGGCATCTGCTAGTGCCCTGTATTGGACAAAATCGTCTGGCAATCTTGCGCAGTTGATTAACGATGTGGACCAACACCAGGATTTTGCCGAATACGGCAGGCGTGCGCGTGCGATTATTACAGAACATTACACGTGGGAAAAAATAGTAGGAGAGTATGAGGCACTGTTTTTAAATGAAAATTAATATTCTCATGTCCACCTACAATGGGGAGATGTTTTTAGCCGACCAAATCAAAAGTATTCAAAATCAAACGGTTAAGGACTGGACATTATACATCCGCGATGATGGCTCGAGTGATAAGACAAGAGATATTATTAACGCATACGCCCAAGCCGATTCACGGATTGTCTTTATCAATCCCGAACATCAAAACAATTTGGGAGTGATTCGAAATTTCTACACGCTTTTAAAACATAGCGAAGCAGATTATTATTTCTTTTCTGATCAGGATGATATTTGGTTAGAAAACAAGCTTGAGGTGACATTAGCAAAAGCCAAAGCGTATCCGTCTGATAAGCCTTTGTTGGTTTATACGGATTTGAAAATTGTCAATCAGGAATTGACCGTGCTGCACGAGAGCATGATTAAGACGCAGTCTGACCATGCTAATACCGAACTTGTTCAAGAATTGACTGAAAATACGGTTACTGGCGGAACCATGATGATCAATCACGCTCTTGCCCAGTATTGGAATGAGTCAGATCATCTGTTGATGCATGATTGGTATTTAGCACTTGTGGCTAGTGCAATGGGGTCGCTTATTTATATTGATACCCCGACTGAATTGTATCGCCAACACGATCACAATGTGCTTGGAGCTCGCACATGGACCAAGCGCATGAGGAACTGGTTAAGACCTCATAAGCTTGTGGCGAAGTATTGGTGGCTGATTGATTCGAGCCAAGAGCAGGCAAAGTTGTTGTTACATTTACCTTTGTCGCCTGAAAATAGGCAATTGGTCAATGCTTTCACAACGCTTTTAGAACAGTCTTTATTTCAGCGCATAGCCATCTTAAGAAAATATAATTTACGAAAAAATAGAACGTTTCATACTCTTGTGTTTAGAACATTAATCATTACCAAATTTGGTTATAGGAGAAAACGATGACATTTTTTAGCAAAAAAAACAGAATATTACTAAATGAAATGGTCAAAACGGATTTTAAACTGCGTTATCAGGGGAGTTTGGTTGGTCATTTGTGGTCAATTTTGAAACCTTTGATGCTGTTTACCATCATGTATTTGGTCTTTATCCGCTTTTTACGTCTAGATGATGGGACACCGCACTATGCCATTGGTGTCTTGCTTGGGATGGTGACGTGGTCATTTTTCCAAGAAGCAACTAGTATGGGAATGGTTTCCATTGTTAGTCGAGGCGACTTGCTACGGAAACTGAACTTTTCAAAGGAAATTATTGTTATTTCATCTGTTGTTGGGGCTGCTATCAACTACGGTATTAACTTGCTAGTTGTGTTTGTCTTTGCCTTGATTAATGGGGTGCAACCAGACTGGAAATTCTTGGTGATCATTCCCTTATTTATTGAATTAGCCTTACTTTCAGCAGGGATAGCCTTTATTTTATCAACCTTATTTGTTAAATACCGCGACTTGGGTCCTATTTGGGAAGTTGTCATGCAAGCTGGTATGTATGCAACCCCTGTTATCTATTCTTTAACATTTATTCTTCAAAAAAATCAAGTGACTATTGCTAAGTTAATGATGCTTAATCCGTTAGCTCAGATTATCCAAGATTTGCGTCATTACATTGTTTACTCAGGAAGCATGCGTGGTTGGGACTTGTATAACCACCATATTTGGGCACTTATCCCATACTTATTGCCGATTGTTATTTTTGCGATTGGGTATGCTATTTTCCATAGAAATGCTAAGAAATTTGCGGAGATTTTATAATGTCAGAGAAAGAAATTGCAGTAAAAGTTGATCATGTTAGTAAAGATTTTAGATTACCAACAGAAGCAACTCAAAGTTTACGTACAGCGTTAGTTAATCGTTTCAGAGGAATTAAAGGTTACCGTGAACAAC
The DNA here is from genome assembly GCF_002360305.1 of Streptococcus sp. UBA3373. Lineage (NCBI taxonomy): Bacteria > Bacillati > Bacillota > Bacilli > Lactobacillales > Streptococcaceae > Streptococcus > Streptococcus sp. UBA3373. Next base: position 25,185 of record NZ_DEQF01000008.1, read on the forward strand.
ATGTTTTGAAAGACATTTCATTTGATGTTTATAAAGGTGATTTCTTTGGGATTGTTGGTAGAAATGGTTCAGGAAAATCAACGCTTTTGAAAATCATTTCTCAAATTTACGTTCCTGAAAAAGGGACTGTTACCGTAGATGGTAAAATGGTGTCTTTCATTGAATTGGGTGTTGGTTTTAACCCTGAATTAACAGGACGTGAAAACGTGTATATGAACGGTGCGATGCTTGGTTTTACAACTGAAGAAATTGATGCCATGTATGGCGACATCGTTGAATTTGCAGAACTTGAAGATTTTATGAACCAAAAACTCAAAAATTATTCAAGTGGTATGCAGGTGCGTCTAGCCTTTTCTGTTGCGATTAAAGCGCAAGGAGATGTCCTAATCCTTGACGAAGTGCTTGCGGTTGGTGACGAAGCCTTCCAACGAAAATGTAACGATTACTTCATGGA
>NZ_DEQF01000048.1:0-5545 GCF_002360305.1 Streptococcus sp. UBA3373
AAGCGATCAATCAAACCTTCATTAGTACACAACGTCAAATCTTGTCGATGGTTCGGCAACTGTGACCGTGGATGAAAAATACCACCACAATCTAACAGGAAATTACACTGTTCATACTTATATCAAAACAAAAGATGGCAGTACCATTGGTTATAATTTGGGACAATATGCCTTTAACAATACCCAATCAACAACTAGCGTAACAGCTACTTATAAGGGGACAGGCGTTTATGGCGTTACCATTTCAGGTGTGTATTCAAATGGCTCTGTTAAATACGCTGTCTGGTCAAATGTTAATGGCCAGGACGACATTAAGTGGTACGACGCTTCTGTTTCACAAGCGGTTGCAACTGGTTTAATTAATGTTGCTAACCATTCTGGAACAGGAACCTATCATTTGCACGCTACCAGTCTGATAATGGGAAAATGTACTTGCTTGGTAAAACGGAATTTACCGTGAAAAAAACCAGCTACAACACTCCTTATTACAATCAGAAAGATGAACGCTGGGGAAACACTCTCTACGGTGGCTACAAAATGGGAGCAACAGGTTGTGTGCCAACCAGTTTATCTATGATTATCTCGTCATTATCAGGAAAAGAAATTTTACCAACGATGGTAGTAGATTACCTGTATTATGATACGGTTGAATTTAACCGTGGTAGTCAAGGAACGAGTGGAAATGGTGTATTGTTGGCCTCTAAACACTTTGGAATGACACCGACAGCTTTGGGTTCAGTGAATGAATTAACCAATGCCTTGAAAGAAGGTCACTATGTATCAGCATCTGTTCAGATGAATAAGTTCTCGTCATGGCCTTTTGGCACCAGCCACGCTATTGTCTTAAAAGGCTATTCAAATGGAAATACCTATGTTTTAGATCCGTATAACGCAGCCAACAACGGCTGGTATCCAATTGATGCCTTTTGGAGAGAACAAAGTACGCAATATGAAAACATTGCTGCTTTGGGTCATCCATTGGTGAAAATCACGGATATCTAATGACAAAAAGGGAACCAGGAGGTTCTCTTTTTATATTTTTCCATGAAACTCATATCATTATAAGGTGTTTTTATTTTCAGAAATAGGGAGAAAACTTGAAACAAAATACTTGTAAGCGTTTTTTCTATGTGGTATAATAATAGTGATAAAACTATTAGTCAGTAGAGGTTTTTCTTATGAGTAAAATTGTTGTTATCGGAGCAAACCATGCTGGAACAGCATGTATTAAAACCATGTTAACCAACTACGGAGCTAACAATGAAATTGTTGTTTTTGATCAAAATTCTAATATTTCATTTTTAGGCTGTGGTATGGCGCTATGGATTGGAGAGCAGATCTCTGGTCCAGAAGGGTTATTCTACTCTAGCAAGAAAGAGCTAGAAGAGTTAGGTGCTACCATTTATATGAATTCTCCTGTGGAGTCTGTCGATTATGATAATAAAGTGGTAACAGCAATTGTAGATGGTCAAACACATGAAGAACACTACGATAAATTGATTTTAGCAACAGGTTCGCAACCTATTATTCCTAAGATTAAAGGGGTTCACATGGACCCAGATTCTCTTGAATTCAAAGCAGCTCTTGAGAATGTTCAGTTTGTGAAATTGTACCAAAACGCTGAAGATGTGATTAATAAATTACACCATGAAAACATTTCACGTGTTGCCGTTGTTGGTGCGGGTTATATTGGTGTAGAATTGGCAGAAGCCTTCCAACGTAATGGCAAAGAAGTAACCCTTATCGATGTTGCTGAAACATGCTTGGCAGGTTACTATGACGCAGATTTTAGTGCAGCGATGGCGAAAAATTTGGAAGATCACGGTATTCGACTAGCCTTTGGTGAAGCCGTTAAAGAAATTGCGGGTCAAACAAAAGTTGAAAAAATCATCACTGATAAAGCTGAATACGATGTTGATATGGTTATCCTTGCTGTTGGTTTCCGCCCAAATACTGCTCTAGGTGGTGGCAAAGTGGAACTCTTCTCAAACGGTGCTTTCCTAGTGGATAAATACCAAGAAACAAGTGTTCCCGGCGTCTATGCTATTGGTGACTGTGCAACTATTTTCAATAACGCAACACAAACAATCGATTATATCGCTCTTGCATCGAATGCAGTAAGAACAGGGATTGTGGCAGCCCACAATGCTTGCGGACATAAATTAGAAGGTGTCGGTGTCCAAGGTTCAAACGGTATTTCGATTTATGGCTTAGACATGGTTTCAACTGGTTTGACTTTGGAAAAAGCAGCTGCCAAAGGATTTGAAGCAGCAGAAGTGGAATACAAAGACAATCAAAAGCCTGAATTTATCGAGAAAGACAATGCCAAAGTAACCTTGAAAATTGTTTACGATAAAAAGACTCGCAGAATTCTAGGGGCACAATTGATGTCTAAAAAAGACATTTCTTTGGCACTGCACCTCTTCTCATTGGCTATCCAAGAGCAAGTAACGATTGATAAATTAGCTTTGACAGATTTGTTCTTCTTGCCACACTTCAATAAACCTTATAACTACATTACTATGGCAGCGTTGAGTGCTGAGTAGTGTTGAGTAAAAAAATAACAGGGAGTGGTAGTTTCCTGTTATTTTTTATTTTAAGGTAGAAAAAAGAGAGTCTTTCGACTCTCTTTTACCATCCTTTAGAGCTAATTAGTTTTTAGAAGCAGCAGCGTATTCTTCTTTAGAGAAAGCTTTGTTGATGATAGCTTTTAATTCTTCTGCAGAAGCTTGCATTTTTTGTGTTTCAGCATCGTTCAATGGAATGTTCACTGGACGAACGATACCATGTGCACCAACGATAGCAGGTTGACCAATGTAGCAATCAGTTACGCCTGGGTATTGACCGTCTTGATATACAGAAACTGGAAGAACGGCATTTTCATCGTTAAGAATAGCTTGAGTAATACGTGCAAGGGCAACAGCGATACCGTAGAATGTAGCACCTTTTTTGTCGATGATTGAGTATGCAGCGTCACGTACGCTTACAAATAGGTCAACCACTTCTTCAGCGTTGAAGTTTTCAACATCTTTAAGGTAGTTTTCGAGATTTACACCAGCAACGTTAGCATGTGACCAAACAGCGAATTCAGAGTCACCGTGTTCACCCATGATGTATGCGTGTACTGAACGTGCATCAACACCAAGTTTTTCACCCAATGCTTGACGGAAACGAGCTGTGTCAAGTGAAGTACCTGAACCAATAACGCGTTCTTTAGGGAATCCTGAGAATTTCCATGTAGAGTAAGTCAAGATATCAACTGGGTTAGCAGCGACCAAGAAGACTCCGTTGAAACCAGATTTAACGATTTCAGTAACGATAGATTTGTTGATAGCCAAGTTTTTATCAACAAGGTCAAGACGAGTTTCACCTGGTTTTTGAGGAGCACCAGCAGTAATTACGACAAGATCAGCATCTGCACAGTCTTCGTATTTAGCAGCGTAGATTTTTTTAGGTGAAGTGAATGCAAGAGCGTGGCTCAAATCTTCAGCGTCACCAACAGCTTTGTTGAAAAATTGTGGAATTTCGATGATACCAAGTTCTTGTGCGATTCCTTGGTTTACAAGCGCAAATGCGTAAGATGATCCAACGGCACCATCACCAACAAGAATAACTTTTTTGTGTTGTTTAGTTGCAGTCATTATCTAAACATCTCCTTAACTTTTTTTGAGGTTAAAGCCTCATACATTTATATTTTAGCACGTTACGTGAGATATGTCACGAATTTATTCTAAAAACTTTGTGAAATTTTATTTTAGTGTAGTCAATCTAAGTTTGGCTAGCCATGTCGTTTCTAGGAAAAATATGGTATAATATAGAAGAGTTTTACAGTAGAGGAGGAGAGTTTTTCCTTAATGCAGGATAAGAATTTAATTGACGTTAATCTAACCTCAGAGATGAAAGTAAGCTTTATCGATTATGCGATGTCTGTTATTGTCGCACGCGCACTGCCAGATGTTCGCGATGGGTTAAAGCCTGTTCATCGCCGCATTCTTTATGGAATGAATGAGCTTGGAGTAACGCCTGATAAACCGCATAAAAAATCAGCTCGTATCACAGGGGATGTCATGGGTAAATATCACCCTCATGGTGATTCTTCGATTTATGAAGCTATGGTTCGAATGGCTCAATGGTGGAGCTATCGTCATATGTTGGTTGATGGTCACGGAAACTTTGGTTCAATGGATGGTGATGGTGCAGCGGCACAACGTTATACCGAAGCCCGAATGAGCAAAATTGCGCTAGAGATGTTGCGTGATATCAACAAAAAAACAGTTGATTTCCAAGATAACTACGATGGTAGCGAACGTGAGCCTTTGGTCTTACCATCGCGTTTTCCTAATTTGTTGGTCAATGGTGCAACAGGGATTGCCGTCGGTATGGCGACAAATATCCCACCGCACAACTTAGGCGAATCGATTGATGCGGTTAAGTTGGTGATGGATAATCCTGACGTGACGACGCGTGAATTGATGGAAGTCTTGCCTGGACCAGATTTCCCAACAGGGGCTTTGGTAATGGGACGTTCAGGGATTTACAAAGCTTATGAAACAGGTAAGGGGTCTATTATCCTGCGTTCACGTGCAGAGATTGAAACAACTAAGAGTGGTCGTGAGCGTATCGTGGTGACGGAGTTCCCTTATGGCGTCAATAAAACTAAGGTACACGAACACATCGTGCGTTTGACGCAAGAAAAGCGTATCGAAGGAATCACAGCGGTACGTGATGAATCAAGCCGCGAAGGTATTCGCTTTGTTATTGAAGTGCGTCGTGATGCCTCTGCTAATGTGATTTTGAATAATCTTTTTAAATTGACCAGCTTGCAAACCAATTATAGTTTTAATATGCTGGCGATTGAAAATGGTGTGCCTAAGATTTTATCACTCAAACAGATTATTGTTGATTACATCGAGCACCAAAAAGATGTGATTGTTCGCCGCACAAAATTTGATAAAGCAAAGGCAGAAAAACGCGCTCACATCTTGGAAGGCTTGCTGATTGCTTTAGACCACTTGGACGAAGTGATTAGCATTATCCGCAATAGCGAAACCGATGTTTTGGCACAAAAAGAATTGATGGAACGTTTCCAATTGTCAGAACGTCAAAGTCAAGCTATCCTTGATATGCGTTTGCGTCGTTTGACTGGTTTGGAAAGGGAAAAAATCCAAGATGAATACGATGATTTGTTGACTTTGATTGCTGATTTGTCGGATATTTTAGCCAAACCAGAGCGTATTATTGCGATCATCAAAGAAGAAATGGACGAGATTAAGCGTAAATATGCTGACCCTCGCCGTACAGAATTGATGGTGGGAGAAGTGCTTTCACTAGACGATGAAGATTTGATCGAAGAAAGCGATGTTCTCATCACCTTGTCTGATAATGGTTACGTTAAACGCCTTTCTCAAGACGAATTCCGTTCGCAAAAACGTGGCGGTCGTGGAGTCAAGGGAACAGGTGTCAATGACGATGACTTTGTGCGAGAATTGGTATCGACAAATACTCACGATTACGTTTACTTTATGACCAATCGTGGTCGTGTTTA
>NZ_DEQF01000048.1:5633-9214 GCF_002360305.1 Streptococcus sp. UBA3373
GACGAAGTGGTTCAAACCATCATCAGAGCCACACAAGCTGAGTCAGAAGAAAATTATTTCTTCTTTGTGACACGAAATGGGATTATCAAGCGAACTAAGGAGTCTGAATTTGCGCATATTCGTCAAAATGGTCTGAAGGCTATTACCCTTAAAGACGGTGATGAGTTAATCAATGTTATCCGAACAAGCGGCGATGATGATATCATCATTGGAACACGTTTTGGTTATAGTGTCCGCTTTAAAGAAAGTGCTGTTCGTAGTATGAGCCGCTCAGCTTCAGGTGTTCGTGGGGTAAATCTTCGTGAGGGTGACGCTGTTGTGGGTGCTTCACGCATCACAGATGACCAAGAAGTGCTTGTGATTACAGAGAAGGGCTACGGCAAACGTACAGCTGCATCTGAATACCCAACTAAAGGTCGCGGTGGTAAAGGTATTAAGACTGTTAAGATCACTGAGAAAAATGGTCTGTTAGCTGGTCTAGCAACTGTCAATGGTGACGAGGATATCATGGTTATTACAGATACAGGTGTTGTCATTCGTACAGGTGTGTCTAATATTTCGCAAACAGGTCGTTCAACCTTGGGCGTTAAAGTCATGAAATTGGACCAAGATTCTAAAATCATGACCTTTACCCTCGTCCATCCCGAAGAAGAAAATGATGAAGCATAAGGCTATAAGGATATGAAAAGAAGATTCGAAACAACTCTGAAAGTCTTTATCTGCTTTGTTTTAATCGTCGTTGGTCTAGCCTTGATTTTTAATCAGTCTATTTGTAATTTTTTGATTGGTCGCCAGTCAAATCGTTACCAAATCGAAAAAGTATCTAAAAAAACACTGGAAAAAAACCAGTCGGCAGACGTGACTTATGATTTTTCAGCGGTTGAGCCAATCAGTTTGCAGTCTGTTTTAAAAAATCAGACGAGTCAGGTTGATTTGCCTGTGATTGGTGGGATTGCCATCCCTGATTTAGACATCAATCTTCCTATTTTTAAAGGCTTGGGCAATACAGAATTATCTTACGGCGCTGGGACGATGAAGAAAAATCAAGTTATGGGCGGGGTCAATAATTACGCACTCGCCAGCCATCACGTTTTTGAATTGGAAGGTTCGTCTAAAATGCTCTTTTCACCACTTGAACGTGCTAAAACTGGCATGACGATTTATTTGACGGACAAATCAATGATTTACACTTATGTCATCACGTCAGTGGAGTCAGTAGCACCTGACCGCTCAGATGTGCTAAACGACAGTCCTGGGCAATCTGAGGTAACCTTGGTGACGTGTACCGACCAAGCTGCGACCAACCGTATTGTGGTCAAGGGCAATCTAGAATCTTCAGTTTCCTATGACCAAGCTCCAAAGGACGTGCTAAAGGCTTTCCAATATGCTTATAATCAAATGTCCTTTTAACCTAAAACCTTGGTTACCATCGTAGGAAAGAAAAACTATAAGAATTGTCAATAGTTTGTTCTAAATTTTTTAGAATACTTTAGATCATATTTTGAAAAGGTTTTTATCTCGGTTTATCTTCATCAAAAGCTTCGTCATTCTTCAGGAAATGAACTAGCACACGAATAATTTTCTTAGCGATTTATGATGCTTTTCATGTGCTAGTTTGATTCTAAAATACTCTTTTCTTTAAAGTTTGATAAAATACTTAACAAAAACTAGCTAGCAAAACTGCTAGCTAGTTTTATATATTCCTCAATATACGATTTCTTTGGGGTGATTGTTGGTAAAGTATTAAGTGGCATCAAGTATTTGGCATTTGACTAAAATATCTGAGTATTCATAGCGAAGTCCGATTCTGATAAATAGAATTTCTACTTTAAGAGTAAATTTAGTATATAAGTTAACCTCTCCTCATACGACAATTTAGTGCATCAGACCTATAGCTAGTTAAAAAGCAACAATGATTTTTTATACTATATTCGTGGTTCTAGTTAATTTAAAAATAACGTGAATTATGAGCAAGAACGATTTGTTCAGGTCTTAACTGTATCCAAACTAGTCTTCTAACTAATGATGTGTCTTGGACACCCAAAAGACGAAAAGACGGCACAGTTCCGAAAAACCTTGTCCATAGATAGTACCTTTCCAGTCCTAGGCTCTACTTGAGTTCATTACTTAGATAGTCTAAATCGCTGATAATGAGCAACTGTTTGCATGCTTCTAATAGCTCATGGGTTGCTTTGATATCATGAACAGAGATTGGTGTCATAACGTAGTTCGGAATATAACCTGATAAAGTAACCAACATCTGCTAATCCTTTAAAAATGGAGATTCTGTGATTGCGTACAGCTTGGCAATGAAGCGGCAGATGTTATAGAAATGGCGTTGCGATGTCATGTTCAGTTTAGCTTGTAACAAAAGCAAGACGAGAAGGGACACATCAGAAAAGTTAACCAATTTAACGTTACGCCGATGTTTAAAGGAGTCTGGGCAGTAGTTTTTTGTGTCTTTTGAAATTAATTAGCACCAAGGGTATACCATACCAAAATATATCTCACTAATGGATAGTGCCTGCTTTGTTTATATATATTTCGTCATTCTCATTTCAAATTTTCCCAGGCGGTTTGAATGGCAGCAATTTCCTTTTTAAACTGAGATTTGTTCGTTTTCAGATAGGCAAGGTAAAAATCAATCTGTGCTGTTTCGTCGGTAATAGGCATTTCTAAACGGCGATTGTGAACTTGCTTTTCGCGCGTGAGATGCGTGATGTTGGTAGTGAAATAAGGTAGACTTGAATAGCGCCTAATTTCATTGAAATCATCAACTTCATCTTGGTAAATAAATTTCGCATTTGGAATATTGTCCTCAATAATTTGTTGCCAAATACCAATGTCGCGAAGGACCACGAAACTAAAACCAGCCATTTCTTGAAATGTTGTTTTGGTTTTATTAGCTGGGACGATCATGGCACCACTGTTAACACGTAAACTTTCCGTGCCGACATAAAGTGATTCGATGTTATCTGTTTGAATTTCTTGGTGTGTAAAAATGAGTTGATAATCTGGAGAAAGCAATTTAGCAATAATTCCCCCTTCAGAAAGCAAATTTTTATCAATGCTAATATGCTCGGATGCTACATCTTCAGCAATGTAAAGCGGACCAGGAGCTACTGAACCTAATCGTATTTTTCCTGAATGTTTCTCAAAATCTTGGATATGATCGATAAAGGCCTGTTTGGCTTCTAGCAATTTTTCAGCTTCTTTGGTAGCTAATTGACCTGTTTCCGTTAAGCTAATGTGATTAGGAGTTCGTTTGAATAAAGTTACTCCGAGTTAGTCTTCGAGTTTTTGCATGCCTCGTGTGACCGTTGGCTAAGTGACCATAAGGTGCTCTGCTGTGGCAGAGAGCGTACCGTATTTGGCAAAAGCAACAAGGGCTTCTAAAAGGTAGTCATCAATCATGAATGCTTTCCTTTCTGGTAAGTATACGTTACAAGTATACTACTATAGAATAGAAGTAATTTTCAAATAAAAAGCCTTGGTATATAGTTTAAGTATCAAAAGGAAGAGGGTTATTTTGAAAACAATCTTTCCTAAAGGTTAGTTGGAGGAAAAATTATGAGTATTTT
>NZ_DEQF01000029.1:0-21313 GCF_002360305.1 Streptococcus sp. UBA3373
ACAACTTAATTATATCAGGTCAAATTTATTGGTTATAACAATTATACTTATAGCTCTTATTACTACACTTGTAGTAGGAATTAAATATCTAAAAAATAGTTCTTCAAGTCATCTTCTACCACAAAAAACTTCTTCAGAACATATGATCACCATGGAGAAACTATTAGCAACTAGTCTATGCATATTAGACCTCGTTATTCTTATCCATTCTAGCTTTCATCTTTTATCTTAACATTACAATTTGAAAAGTTACTGCTACATATTAACTTCAATGTCAAATTTAGCTCGAATATTATTATAAAAGTTAACATACTATAATTGATAAATATTATGATTAATGATTATCATAACAAGATTACCCTAGTTTGAAAGACACTCCTAATTGTCAATATAGAATCTAACAATTAGAAGTGTTTTTATAATACCAACTTTCAAAAATCAAACTATGATAAAAAATACTTTTGAATACAATCCAACTTCATCCCTTTTCTTAAAATAGGCTATATTTTTATTTTATACACTATATGGCATCATTAGTTATTATCTGATGAAAGCAATACTTTTCAACTTATTATTTTTCTAACTTGGTAGTGTATCATCTAATCTAACATAGATTTTTATGTCTAATTTAATTGACAGATTGAATCTCAAGCAATTATATCACACATTTTTACGTGCTCGTAATGCTGAGAGAATTGAAACAGTATCAACAACTTCTTGAAGCATAGCTCCTAATAAAGTTGGGATGACACCTGTTGCTGCAATGACCATCAGCACTAAACAAACAAATAAACCAATTAAAACAGATTGTTTAGCGATTTTCATGGTGTGTTTTGCAATAGCAATAACTTGTGCAACCTTACTCAAATCATCTTTCATGATGACAACATCTGCGTTCTCACTTGCTGCTGTTGATCCATGAGCACCCATAGCAATTCCGACATCTGCGGTTACAAGGGCTGGGGCATCATTTACACCATCTCCCACCATTAAAACTGGTCCATTTTGGACTTCAATATCTTTTAAGTGCTTAATTTTATCCTGCGGTAAGCAATCTGCGAAGACTTTATTAATACCAACCTGCTCTGCTATTTCCTTAGCGACTGAATATTTATCTCCAGTGAGCATAACTAGGTTTTTAACATCCATTTGTTGGAGTTTTTGCATTGTTTCCTTGGCTTCAGGTCGAACGGAGTCCTTAAAAGTAATATATCCGAGTAGATGACCGTTTTTACCAACATAAATGCTAGTTTCTTTTGAAAGATTTTCAGAACTAAAGTTTTTGATAAGGCTCGGTTTGCCTGCTGAAACTTCATTACCTGAAATCTTTCCTATGATACCTTGAGCCGTTACTTCAGTTGCTGATGTGACAGGTAAAAATGTAATACCTTTACTTTTAGCGTATTGTACTAGTGAACGTGCTAAGATATGTGATGAATTTTGTTCAAGACTTGCTGCAAGCTGAATGAGTTCTTCTTCCGTGGTCCCTTCAACTGCGATGATTTGATTGACAGCTAGGTTTCCTTGTGTAATAGTACCCGTCTTATCAAAAGCTACAGATTTTGCACCAGACAACTTTTCTAGGGTTGTCCCTGTTCTAATAATAATCCCGTTCTTTGATGCTTGACTCATGCCAGCAACCAGTGCTACAGGGGCTGCTAATATTAGGGGACATGGCGAAGCTACAACAAGGACTTGAGCAAAACGCACTGGATCTTTTGAGACAAACCAAGCAAATCCACCGATTACATAAGCAATGACTGTAAAAGGAATTGAATAGCGATCAGCAAGTCTAACAAATGGTGCAGGATTTGAAGTTGACTCTTTTACCAATCTCACCAATTGTTGGTATTGACTATCTTCAGCCAGTGAAGTAACTTCAAATTGGATAGAATTTGAACCATTCATAGAACCAGATAAAATATTATCTCCAACCTTCTTTTCAATTGGTTTAGATTCACCAGTCAGTGAGGCTTCATTAAAATCAGATTCTCCACGTAAAATACGTCCATCTACTGGCACCATCTCATCAGGTCTAACGACGACTACATCACCAATTTTTAAAGCTTCAACAGGAACATCTTCCAACTCGTGTCCAATCAAGCGATGTGCAATTTTGGGACTATTATCAAGAAGACTTCGTAATTCACGACTGGCCTGTTTACTGGCATAATCTTCAAGACTTTCCCCACCTGTAAGCATGATGAGAATCATAAGACTAGCCCAATAATCACCAACAAGTAAGGTAGCAATAATAGCTGAAATAGCTAGAATATCAACACCGTACTGACCAGATTTTAAAGTCTTAATCATATCAATAAGCATTGATAAAGACATAATACCGCCGGCAATAGCCACTAGAATGTAGGCCAAATCTGGTTTATGAAGAATAAAATTAATAACCAATGCACATAGTGCAATAGTTAGAGTTGTAAGTAATTTTTTGAAGTTTGACATTCTATTCACCTCTTTCTTACTTTTATTATATTATAATAGTTCCAAAAAAACTACTATTTATAATGATTCTAAATAAAAATCAAATTATTAAGTGCAACAAATATTTTACTGAGCTAAGTCAATATATCTTATTATCATAGTGTGACTTTTATCTAACTTCATAGAATGCAGTAAGTGACTATTTATGGGCGTGAAAAAATCTCTTGAATACCGTGTTCTAAAATATTACTGGAAACTCATTCAAAAGGATAGTCGAAAATTATCGCCCAATGCTTTTTATTCAAGGACTTTCAGAGAAACTCTAATATCTAAAGAGTATTTAAAAAGATTTTTCAAACACGTACCGCAACTTAAAAATTACTACAACCTTTATCCGTTATCAGAAATACATCACTAATGCTACTCCCTTATTCTAACGTCAAACCTGAAGCTACTAACAAACTCATCAAAGATATTAAACGAAACACTTTTGGTTACAGGAACTTTGACAACTTTAAAAAACGCATTTACCTCGCTTTAAACATCAAAAAATCGAGAACATCATTTGTTCTCGCTAGAGTTTAACTTTGACACCTATTACAGTTGACAAAGAGCGATTCATATGCAGGTAACTCTCATCATAGCAAGGACGAATACAATTCATGGTTAATTAATGACATGAATTTATTAAAAGATAACGGTTTTAATCAGTTATACAGCGCCATTGAAAGTATTATAACTGTGCTATTTAACGCTTTTGCTATCATTTATTTTCATTGGCTACTACTTGCGGTTAGTATTTTAATGACTGCTTTAGTTTACTTTCTTCCTAAAATTTTTGAAAATAATATTGCACAAGAAACGGAGGCTGTTTCATCTGATTTGACTGTTGCTTTAAATCGTACAAGTGATTATTTAAGTGGTTTTGACATTTTTTTCCACAATAATCAAACTGCTTACTTTAAAAATCGCATTTTAGCAGACTTTTTCACAGTGGTAAAATCCAAGGTTAAGTTGGCAAGAAGCTCTAGTACGGCTAATTCTCTTTCATTGATGTCAAGTGTTGTGGCACAAGTAATTATTTTTATGGTTACTGGTTATCTAGTCATTAAGGGGGAAATCACTACGGGGGTTATTTTCTCAATTGCCAATCTAACCAGTTGCCTATTCAACTACACTAGGGGAGCTGCTTATAACATTGTTACCTTTAAAGCGACCTTTAAATTGCTAGAAAAATACCCTAAAAAAGTAAGTATTGAGAATCTCGATGCCATAACTAATTTTAATTAAGAATTGGTTATTCACGATTTGTGTGTCACTTTTGAAAATGGCAATAGCATCACCTATCCTAATATTACGATTAAGAAAGGAGAAAAAGTTGCTATTGTGGGAGGCTCGGGTGCTGGAAAATCAACATTAATCCGAGTATTAACAGGAGAATTGACCTGCTATGACGGTGATATTGTGATTGATAATCATCATTACAAAGATACGTTGCTAGAAAGTTTGCAAACTATTTTTGCCTTGATTCCTCAAAAACCACATATTTTTAAAGAATCTTTACTTGATAATCTGACCCTTAGTCGTTCTGTGGATAAGGACGTTTTTAAAAAGGTTTTGACTTTTGCACATGTGGATAGCTTTATTTGACCAAATTATAAAACTCTGAACATTCTTAGCTGCCTCTTTTTTATCGTTCGTTTTTTATACAACAAAAATACTATTTGACTTATAATAAAAATAAGATATAATAATATCCTAACATTATTTAAAACATTGTGTCTTAATATTCGTAAAAAGGAGAAGTAATGTCTACCAACAATCGTTATGTCATCGCAAGTTGTGGTGTTATCTTGCATTTAATGCTAGGCTCTACCTACGCTTGGAGTGTTTATCGTAATCCTATTATTGCTGAGACTAGCTGGAATCAATCAGCGATTGCCTTTGCTTTTTCGCTTGCCATTTTCTGTTTGGGCATGTCGGCTGCATTTATGGGGCAAGTTGTGGAAAAATTTGGACCTCGTGTTACTGGTACCATTTCTGCTATCTTATATGCTTCTGGAAACATCCTGACAGGCTTTGCTATTGCCCAGCATAGTATCTTTCTGCTTTATCTTGGTTATGGTGTCCTTGGCGGTATCGGGCTGGGTACGGGCTATGTCACACCCGTATCAATGATTATCAAGTGGTTTCCTGATAAACGAGGGCTGGCAACTGGGCTAGCTATCATGGGATTTGGCTTTGCCTCTCTTTTAACCGGTCCAATTGCGCATTTTTTAATCACCAAATATGATGTTATCAACACCTTTTACCTGTTAGGGGGAGCTTATTTTCTGGTCATGCTTATCGTCTCACAGTTTCTCAAATTTCCATCCTACAGTGAACAGGATACTGACGACAGTCATAAGCAATTAAGTCAAGGTATTGGAGCTAAAAAAGCCTTAAAAACAGTTGAATTTTACCTGCTCTGGCTAATTCTCTTCATCAACATTTCTTGTGGGCTTGCCTTAATCTCTGTTGTCTCACCTATGGCACAAGATATAGCTGGCATGACTGCCAACCAAGCTGCCATTATCGTTGGGCTTATGGGAATTTTCAATGGCTTTGGAAGATTGCTCTGGGCTAGCTTGTCAGACTATATCGGTCGTCCGCTGACCTTCCTTATTTTATTTGTTGTTAATATACTCATGACTGTATCGCTCATATTCCTTCACGCGCCAGCATTGTTCACCATTGCCATGGCTGTGCTCATGACTTGCTACGGAGCTGGCTTCTCACTCATTCCACCATATCTTAGCGATATTTTCGGTGCTAAAGAGCTAGCAACCATGCACGGTTATATTTTAACAGCTTGGGGAATGGCTGCGCTAGCAGGTCCAATGCTGCTTGCTGTCACATACTCAGCAACCAAATCATACACAAGTACTCTTATTATCTTTATCCTACTCTATCTACTTGCACTAGCTATTACACTTTGGCTAAAATCACAAAAAGAAAATAAATATTTATCATAAAAATAACCCCCTAGCCTGTGGTGAGCAAGCTAGGGGGTTCTGTGTAATAATATTGTCTATTTTTTCAGAGTAAACACAAATTTTAAAGGGTATTCAATACATTTTAAGGAGTAAAGTGTTGAATTAATGTAAAAATTGGATTAGGATTCCTCCAAGGATGAGGACGATTGCACCGCCAAGTCGGTTTGCCATTTGGGCAAAGGCAATCATTTCCATGCGGTCCGCCGCAGAAAGCACAGCGATATTTCCTGTGCCACCTATGGAATTGTTAATCATCCCAGCACCGATAGCTGTTTCGACTGGATACATACCGAGAACCTGTCCCAAAATCCAGCTAGCAAGTCCTATTGACACAACAGATGTTAAACCGATAAGGACAAATTGCCATGTCATGGCTTGCGCTAATGAACTCAAATCAATCATTGAAAGCCCAATACCTGCCAAAACAGCGTGTGTCAAGTTAGTCATAATCACACGATTAAACATAACCACTGCTTCTTCTAATGGTTTTGGTACAATATCAAGCGCTTTGAGAACAAAGACAATGATAATCATAAAGGCATAGCTGTGCACTTTTGGAATAAAGGCATTTAAGATAACGCCGATAAGGAAAAGGGCAAAGGCAAGCATCATTCCGACACCGATTTTTGTAGGGTCAAGCGGAGCTTCAGATTTTTTCAAATCGTCTTTGTCAACAGGGATGAGCACACCGTGCCCATTGAATTTGGTGTTAGCAAATCCACGCGCCAACACAATGGCACCGATAATGGCAAAAATATTTCCTAGCGTGGTTGCTGGGGCTAATTGTGACAAGATTGATGAGGCATCTGTGTGCAATCCAGCCGCATAGATTTTGGATAATGGCACGATTCCTGCACCCATTCCTCCTGCCATTTGGGCAAATGAAATGTACATGACAGAATGTCCAAAGCCTTTCACCAAAAGTTTGCGGTTCATCCCTAGAATTGAGCCACAAATAAGCGCTGCAATATAAAAATCTAGAAAACCCCAATCACTCATGAAACTAGAAGTGGCTGAGACAACTGATCTTGGAATCAATCCTGTTGAAGCTAAGATTGCGGCTAACAGCAAGGTAAAGACTGACCCACCACCAAGGTAAGTATTCCAAAATGGTAATCGTTCACCAAGGAAGTAGAAAAGATGTCCTAAAATGACCAACATGAAAGTAATTCCAACCATATTGAGCGGTAGTTTCCCCATAGCAATAACAACAGCTAAAATGATAACCAGAGCCTTATAAAGTGGAGCGGAAACACCCGCAATTTTAACGTTCGAGAATTTTTTCATACGAATGGTTATCCTCCTTCATTAATATTTTGGATACCATTTAAGGTCACGAACAGCTTTAGCCATGTCTTTTTCTTCAGCTTGAGCCAAACCTTGTTCTTGAGCTTTTTTGGCAACAGCTTCCGCAACTTTGATAGAAACTTCAGCAACGTATTGGAATGGAGGAAGAACAGGTGCTCCTGGTTGACCTGGATCTACAAGACCACTAAGTGAGTGAGCTGCAGCACCAATCATTTCATCTGTAAGAAGTGATGCTTCAGAAGCCAACATACCAAGACCAAGACCTGGATAGATTAGAGCATTGTTTGCTTGACCGATTTGATAATCAACGCCTTTGTAGCTTACTGTACCTGAAGGCACACCAGTAGCAACGAAGGCTTTACCGTCTGACCATTCTATAACTTGCTCAGCAGTTGCTTCTAATTTCTTAGTTGGGTTTGAAATTGGGAAGATAACTGGACGTTCAGTGTTTTCACACATTGCTTCAACAACTTCTTTAGTGAAGGCACCAGCATCAGTTGATGTACCAACCAAGATTGTTGGTTTAACTGTTTTAATAACGTTAAGAAGGCTTGTCATATCACCGCAGTCAGTGAAGTCTTCACGTTTTTTAGCAAATGGTTTTTGAGCAGGTGTCAAATCTTCCATGTCATCGAAAAGAAGACCTTGTTTGTCAATCATGAAGAAGTGTTGAAATATCAATATCAAAATGACTTTCCAATTCAACAATCAATTCGACAGTTCCCATACTATCAAGGACGCCTGCGTCAAACAAATCTTCATCCATCATGTCTGAAACGTCTTCCATAAAAAGATCATCAATAATTGCTAATACATCTGATTTAATATCCATTTGCTAAACTCCTGTTGAAGCCGTTGCTAAAATAGCTGTTGAAAATAAAGCGACTGCTTTAATCTTTTTCATTGGTTTCCTCCTTTATTCATTTCGTTGGCGATGATAGCCAACTCCTGTTAACACAAGAAGATTATCTCCGTTTCGATTAATTCTCTCAGCAATGATAAAGTGTTTTCGCTTGACGGTTAGAATTGCTGAGTAGATCTCGTGAAAACGGAGAATCTCTTCACTAACAACTTGCCAATTGCCATTAACCATTCGTTTTTCTTGCACTACTGCAAACTTTGGTCTGACAATGGCTTGCCTTCCGTCAACAAGGTAAAGAATAGCTTCACCTTGTTGTCCAAGAAGACGTAAGTCTGATAGAGTCATTTCTGGTCTATCAAATACTTTTTGTAAGTTTGGTATAGCAAACTCCTTTCTGCTGCTTATGTAGAAATAAATTCTATCCGCAAATTTAAACGCATGAGTAATACTCACAACTCCTAAACAGGAGTTAAGCCAGGACGTGCCTTCCCTTTTAAAAGGCTGTTACACCGTCTTCCTTATTCATTGTTATTCCATAGGCTTGCTGATCAGATCGGTGTTGGTGTTTAATTGTCAAAGGGCACAAGCAGTTTTAAGACCTGCTTAGGTCAAGATTGACATTTTGAGTTCTCCTTGTAGTATCACTGTTTATCCTTTGACGGTAATATAGTCATCTCATCATCAGCCATAAGTGGGGCATTGTGAATTTCAATTGTTAGTAAGGTAATGCCCGCAAGAACAATAAAGCTAATAATAACAAACACAATGCTAAACATAGTTTCCTCCTTGCAAACGCAGTTCATGATAAGCCTTTGCATTTCGATGTGCAATTTCTTTTTGCTCATACAGTCGTTCTTGTTTTAAGTTTTCTAGTGATTTCAGCAAATAGGCTAATGGTGATGCACTATCCTTTGGAATACGTTCAATCATGTTTAATACTTCAGCACTTGTTACATAGCCACTTGCTAAATATTGTCCGATTTTCATTTTCTGGTTATGAGTCATTGTTAGGACATCTGGGAAACCAAACATCTGGTCATTGTATTTATCAGCAATTATTTGCAAGAGAGAATAATACTTTGGTTCAACGAATGGAGTTGATTGATTTTGTGATAATGACTGATTAGTTTCAGTTGACTGTGAAAATTCATTAGAATTTTTCTCAGTCTTTCTAGAACTAATATGATCACTATAATTAGTCTCGTTATATTCAGTCTCATTAGGGGCTGAATTTGACACCACCCCCGTATTATTTTGACACCCCCCTGGTCTAAATTTGACACCCCGGGTAATTCATCATCGTTAGCGTCAAAATCATCAACAATCAAGTTTCCAAGATAAATACGATTAGCAAGGTTTCCTTTACTACTAGTTGACTGTTGAACTTCCTTAATTAAATCGTATTCAGCTAATTGTTTTTTTATCCTTAACAAAGTTGACTTTGATACTTTAAGAATTTTCATCAAACTTGTATTTGAATAAACTAGATAAATTCGTCCCTCTTCATCAACCCAATTATTTCTTAGGGAAAGGCTTAGTCTATCTTTTAAGATTGAATAAGATACTTTTGAATCTAATCGCATATCTTCATAACGAGGACTTTCAAATAAAAGTTTTGGAAGTTTAAAATATCGTTCAGACGTTTCATACTGTTCTACAGTTATTGCATTAAAAACCATAAATCTATACCATTTTAAAATAAAGCTGACCATTTGGTTTTATTTCAATAAGACCAAATTTTTCTAATTCAGCAAGTTGACTTTGACTTTCTTTACGTGAAATTTTTAACTCAAACATCAAAAATTCAATGAGTATTTCACGCGAATGTAGTTCATTAGAAGTCATGTTTGTATCCTTTCTTTTTAGTACAGAAAAAGAGAACAATTTTCATTGCTCTCTTGACTTATAGATTTATTTTATTAATTCTCAAAACTCTAGACACTTACCGCTCTTTTTTAACAAATCAAATCCCCAATGCAGCTTTTCAAGGCGTTTGAAGAGGTCTGAAATTAAATAACTCACCTCAATGAGAAGTGTTGACTGAATATTTATTCACCACTGTCAGTAGCATATGTCTTTAGGATAGCATAGTTATCAGTTAAAGAATAAAATAAACCACCTTCCTCATCAGTAATGACTTTAGTATTTCCATCAATACCCCAGTCGTTAAACATTTCATCAATGTCACCTCACAATCCCAAGTTTTCCAACTCTGACAAATAACGCCGACTAACATCTGCTTTGATTTTTCCTGTCAATATCGCTAACATATTGCCTGAAAAGCTATTCTCAAGTGCTTTCAAATGATTGATATTAATCAAAGCATGCTTAGAAACCTGTACAAAATCTGGATTTGCTAAGCGATTGCGAAATTTATACAATCGGTCGTTAGTCAGCAATCGTCCCTGCGTCGTTTCCAAAATAAGGGTAGAGCCATCAACATCAACGAGAAGCAAATCTGCCACATGCAACATTTCAATACAATCTACCGTTTTTATCGGCAAAACTGCCGGATCTGTTTGTTCAAATTGGGCAAGATAATCCAGAACTTTTTTGTACGGAATTGTCAAACTGACAGCTTTTAACTAAGACTTCAATAACATCTTTTGGTAACTGCTTATTTTCCTCGAATTGATAGTGCACAGCTCTCCCCCTCATTTTCTACTTATCCACTAATCACTGGACGTTTTTCTTTGACGATTAACATCATTGCTAGAACGCTAAGGTTAATAACCAGCACACCACTGATGATTAGCAATTCTTGATTGACCGTCGTCAATTCTTTTAATTTTAACCCAATGCCTAAGTACGCTTTTTCTGATTTTCCAAGATAGTCTTGGTTAATCAATACCTGACGATAAGCCGCAGCGACGTAGGCTGCTGGCGTTATTTTAACCACAATTTGTGCAATATTCGGTAGTGCTCCAAGTGGCATATAAACGCCCACGAGAAACCCTGAAACTGTCCCAACAATAGTTGATAAAGCCTCACTAGATTCTATCGATTTGACAAATTGTAAAATCAACAAAGCAAGACTTGCTCCGAGTAATGACCCTAAAACCATTATACCAAGTATTTGTGGTAAATGTGAGGCAGAAAGGCTAATCTTATCTTGCCAATGAAAATAGAGTTTCATCACGACAAACATAAATGCTTGCATGGTAAAACCAATGATACTCGCTGACATTAAATAACCCAGATAGACTTTAAAACGTGACGTATCAGTCAATAAAAAATCTTCTAGCTTGTGATTTTCTCGGTCATGAACTAAGCGAACAATTCCTGTCCAAGTTGTCGTAATGCTCGTTATCGCCAAGGTACCACCAATCACCCAATTATCTAAAACTTCTTCCAAATGTGGGGTTCCAGACCAAGAATCCTGCATATTTTTTTGCAAGAAAATAATGTATAAACCAAAAGCAATCAAAGCTCCCAACATCGAGAAAAAAACACTCATTTTATTGGAAAAATAAAGTTTCAAATTTCGTTTTGTCATCGCAACCATTTACGCCATCTCCCTTCCCGTAATGCTTAAAAAGACATCGTTAATATTAGCCTTTTTGTAATCAAAATCCTCAATCACGGCTCGCTTGTCCGACAAAATCGTTAGAGCTTCTGATACACTGTTAACCTCAATTTTCAAACAATCATCCGCTTGTAGATAATAATCGGTATCCTGAAAGGCTTTCACTTGTTGTGTTTTGATTAATAAATGGGGCTGTGTATAAGTTTCTTTCAATTCCTTGGCTGACCCTTTTGCCAAAACCTTGCCATGGTCAATAATATAAGCCATATCCGCATTTTCAGCTTCTTCAAGGTAATGCGTTGTCAAAAAGATTGTTAATTTTTCTTCCGCTTGCAACTGGCGTAATAATTGCCAAATAGCTTCTCGTGTCTGTATATCAAGCCCGGTTGTCGGCTCATCCAAGAAAAGCAAATTAGGCTTATTTAAAAGTGCACGAACAATATCAACGCGACGACGTTGCCCACCTGACAAAGTACCATATGTCTGATTAAGAAAAGCATCGATCCTCGTCAAACGAATCAGTTTATCCATCCAATCCTTATCACGGTTACGGTAAAGCGCCAAACGACTTCTCAAATTATCCAAAACAGTTAATTCCGCATCCAAGACACTCTCTTGAAAGACCATTCCGATTTTTAAATCTGGCGCTAATTCAATTTCACCAGAGGTCGGTGCCAAAAGACCCGTCAACATCCGCATTGTCGTAGATTTACCAGCACCATTTGTGCCAATATAGGCTATTAACATTCCCTCTTCAACTTCCAAATCCAAATGATCAATCACCAATTGGTCTCCAAATGTTTTCGTAAGCTTCTTCGTTCTAATCAACATAACCTTCCCCCCTTTTACAGCTATTATAGCAAAAAAGTCCCAACAAAATAGCCATCTTACGGTAAGCGGTGAAAAATAGCAACTAACCGACAAAAAAAAGAGCCTTAACGGCTCTGTAAATTTATTAAACAGCTGTCACAACCACGTAGCGATCTGGGTCACTACCTTCTGAATAACTATCCACGCCTTCAATGCTGGTGATAGTTTTGTGGACGATTTTTCGCTCACTATTGCTCATGGGATCCATGACATAATCTTTACCTGTTTCAAGCACGCGATTAGCTGCTTTTCGGGTAAATTCAATCAAGGTTTCCGTGCGGTGTTCCATGTAATCATGCACATTTAAAATCACTGAAAAATTCTTTGAATAACGGTCATGCAAGAAGTTTTGTGACAACAATTGCAATGATTTCAAGACTTTACCGTGATAGCCAATTACACGTCCTGCCTCTGGTGTTTCAATTTGCAAATTGATTTGGCGGCGGTTGTGACTGGTTTCAAGCGTTGCTTCGATATCCATTTCATAAATGATTTTTTCGACATAGGCAGCTACTTCTTCAGCCGCTTTTTCGATATCATTGCTCAATTCAGCACGGTTGTCAGTCGATGAAACAGGCTCTTCTTTTGGTGTTTCTGGAGTTGGTTCAGAAACAGTAATTTCGGGGCTTGCTGAAACTTCTTGGGTGTCAGCTGTATTTTCTGGAGTATCAGCCTTTTCCAAGGCCTCTAAAACCGCTGTATGACCAGCTTCTTCAAGAATTCTTTGGGTCGATTTTTTGTGTTTGACGATGTTTTCCTTAACTTCATCATCAATCTTTTCGCCACGTTCTTCCATTTGCTTGATGATTCCTGAAATTTTGCGCAATTCCAGTGTGTCCTCAAGTTGAGAAGAAACGGGGGTGTTTTGTTGATTGATGGTATCAGGAACGCCTCTGACAGCCTTTTGGTCTGCCCTATGAGCCGTTACTTCATTAATGCCTTCAATATCAACTTGAGCTGGTTTTTTACCAAATCCTAAAAAACCATGTTTTTCACGAGAAACGACTTTAATATGAGCTTTCAAGCGGGTTAGTTGCATCTCGTTTAGCCCTTTTTCGATTGCTTCTTCAACAGTTCGACCTGTGAATAATACCATACTTTCCTCTCCTACCTTTTTCTTCTTTGAGCTTTCTTTTTAGCTCGGCGAATTCTAGCAGCACGTTCTCTTTCTGCTTGCTCTTCTTCCAAACGTTTTGCAATAATTTTAAATGGGTTATTTAACAAAAGGATTTGGAAAACTTGGAAAGCATAGGATACAGACCAGTAAAGCACAACCCCTGAAGCCAATCGGAAACTCATAAAGAAAATCAAGACCGGCATGACATAAGTCATCACAGTCATGGCCATGTTTTGCTCACGCGCAGCCTTATTGGTCAACCAAGATGACAAGAAAGTAAACAAAGCAGCTGCCAACGGCAAGATGAAGTAAGGGTCTGGTTGTGACAATTCAATCCACAAGAAAGTCCCTGTCTTCAAGAAAGAAACGCGAGTCAAAGCTTGATACAAGGCCATCAAAATCGGCAATTGTACCAACAAAGGAATCATGGTCGCATAAGGATTGACACCGTATTTTCTGTAAAGAGCTTGGCTTTCCTCAGCCAATTTCATACGGCTATCTGTATCACGACCTGGGTAACGCTTTTGCAATTCTCTCAACTCTGGTTGCAAGTCTTGCATTTTTTGACCAGATTTGATTTGAATATTGTAAAGCGGCATCATGAGGGTTCGGATAACAATGGTGAAGAGCACAATCCCAACACCGATACGACCGTTAATGGATAGCCACTGAATGGCTTTGGCAAAGAAATAAACAATCTGGTCCCATCCATTTGTTGATGAGGCTGTCACTTCTCCAGTACCACAAGCCGTTAGAAGTAATAAACTAAGACCGCTAAGTCCTAATAATTTAAAGTTTCTTTTCACTAGTTAGACCTTCCTGATATAGATTAGCAATTTTTAAAACATGGAGTAAATTCTTTTTCACTTCATGGTAGTCTAGCTCCTCGACACCTTTACGCGCAATAATCACAAAGTCGTAAGGCTGCAAATGAGGTGAGAATTCCAAAAGGACGTGTCGAATTTTTCGCTTGATACTGTTTCGTGTCACAGCATTTCCAAGTTTTTTGCTTACAGAAAGCCCTGCCCGATAGTGGCTTTGATTTTTTTTGAAATAATAAACGACAAATTTTCGGTTGGCAACACTAGTGCCTTGACTGAAAATAGTCTGAAAATCTTTGTCACTTTTAACACGATAGGTTTTCTTCAACGTACGACTCCATTCTAAATTATGTCTATTATACCATAAAAATTCAAAAAGCCCCAACCTCTAATGGTTGTGGGCTCAATATCTTCTGTTAGACGTTTATCTCACCTAATCTTTTTGCTGAGCTAAGCATTGTTTGGCTTGGTCAATTTGCCACTGTACTTGGTCAAAGCCTGTACCACCAAGCGAATGACGGCGTTTGACAGCCGTGTGAGAAGCCAACGTATCGTAAATATCCGCCTCAATCAAGTCAGAAATAGTTTGGTAACGCTCCAGCGGCACATCTTGCAAATAACAACCTGCCTTGGTGCATTCCAAGACTAACTTGCCGACGATTTCGTGGGCTTGACGGAACGGTAGACCCTTGCTAGCTAGATAATCGGCTAACTCTGTTGCATTTGAAAAATCTTTCTCTGTTGACTCAGCCATGTGCTCTTTATTAACCGTCATGGTTTTGAGCATTCCTGCCAAAATATCAATGGCCACCGTAATGGTTTCCACCGTATCAAACATACCCTCCTTGTCCTCTTGCAAGTCTTTATTGTAAGCCAGCGGCAAAGATTTCATCACGGTCAATAACCCAATCAAATTGCCATAAACACGCCCTGATTTTCCACGAATCAACTCGGCCATATCAGGGTTTTTCTTTTGCGGCATAATAGATGACCCTGTTGAAAACGTATCTGATAGGATGATAAACTGAAATTCATTTGAGCACCAGTTGATGATTTCTTCGCACATACGGCTCATGTGCATCATCAACATCGAACTATTGGCCAAAAATTCCAAGATAAAATCACGGTCAGATACAGCGTCCAAGGAATTGCTATAAGGTTTGGCAAATCCCATCAAATCCGCTGTCATGTTACGGTCAATAGGGAAAGTCGTTCCCGCCAAGGCTGCCGCACCAAGAGGAGAGAGGTCTGTATGTTTCACGTTAAACACAAAACGTTCACTGTCACGCGTGAACATATTATAGTAAGCCATCAAGTGATGCCCAAATGAAATAGGCTGAGCGTGTTGCAGGTGGGTATAACCTGGCATGATGGTGTAAACGTGCTCTTGTGCCAAATCCACCAAGGTTTCCCGCAAATGAGCCAACTTACCAATCACCTCATCCAATTTTGCCTTCAAATACAGGTGCATATCCGTTGCCACTTGGTCATTACGCGAACGTGCCGTGTGCAATTTACCCGCCACAGGACCAATTTTAGCAGTCAAAAGGCTTTCCATATTCATGTGGATATCCTCATTTGACACGTCAAAAGTTATCTGGCCTGCCTTGTATTCTGCTAAAAGTTCTTCCAAACCTGCCTTGATTTGATCAGCCTCGTCTTTAGTGATAATACCTGTTTCACCCAGCATAGTCACATGGGCAATTGACCCTTTCAAATCAAATTCTGCCATTTTTTGGTCAAAAGAAATGGATGCTCCAAATTCCTCAACCCATTTTTCAAGACCAGCCTCAAAACGCCCGCCCCATAATTTATAATTGTCATTCTTATTCATAATCGTTTCCTTTTCCTAAAAGCAATCACGATTTCGTGTTGGTATTGTTATTAAAAAAGCTAGATTGCTCTAGCTATTTCACCTCACGGGGTGCTGGGCTTAAAGGCATCTCGCTGGATGGCCTTATTTAAGTTCGATGCCACTCTCTGTTGGCACTTGCGAATGAAAGTTATAAGAAAAGAGGTTCAGATAGGGCTCCCTGTCCCTTTTTATCTGAAGCTTGATGGATAAGCTTGTTGTCTCCTAAGCCTAAACAGTATCCCACCAATTTTCTTGTCTTATTGGTTGTTGACTTGTGAATTGACTTGGGTGGGTAGTCCCCAAAGTTTGATGAAACCTACGGCTGCGTCTTGGTCAAAGCTATCGGCTGATGTATAAGTTGCCAAGTTTTCATCGTAAAGTGAATTTGGTGATTGACGTGCCACCACTTGGGCGTGGCCTTTGTATAATTTCACTTTCGCAATACCATTTACTACTTTTTGCGTTTCTTTGATGTAGGCAATAATGGCTTGGGTTGCTGGGCTAAACCAAAGGGCATTGTAAATCAAATTTGACAATTCATTTTCAAGAATGGGTTTGAAATGTGATACTTCACGCACCAAGGTCAAATCTTCGATTTCTTTGTGGGCAGTCAAAAGTGTGATAGCTCCAGGGCATTCGTAGATTTCACGCGATTTGATACCAACCAAACGGTTTTCCACGTGGTCAATACGTCCAACACCGTGTTTTCCAGCAATCGTGTTCAATGCTTGGATAAGGTCTGTCAATTTCATGGCTTCGCCGTTTAGGGCAACGGGTTTTCCTGCTTTAAATTCAATATCCACAAATTCTGGTGTGTCAGGTGCTTCTTCTGGTGACGTTGTAATGCCAAAGGCGTCTTCTGGAGCTTGATTCCAAGGATTTTCAAGAACACCGCATTCATTGGCACGACCCCAAAGGTTTTGGTCAACAGAATAAGGATTGTCAAGGTCAGCTGGAACTGGAACGCCGTTTGCTTTAGCGTACTCAATTTCTTCCTCACGTGACCATTTCCACTCACGCACTGGCGCAATCACTTTTAGACTTGGGTCCAGCGCAGCAATGGCCACTTCAAAACGCACTTGGTCGTTTCCCTTACCTGTACAACCGTGGGCAATAGTTGTTGCACCCGTTTCGTGGGCGATTTCCACCAATTTTTTAGAAATAACTGGACGGCTAAGGGCTGATACCAAAGGGTATTTTTGCTCGTAGTAAGCATGAGCTTGCAAGGCTGGGAGAACATACTCCTCAGCAAACTCATCCTTAACATCAAGGACATAAGACTCAATCGCTCCGACCTTAAGTGCCTTATCATGAATAAAGTCAAGGTCTTTGCCCTCACCAACATCCATACAAACCGCAATCACATCATAATCTTTTTTAAGCCAAGTAATCGCAACTGATGTATCCAAACCGCCTGAGTAGGCTAAAATCACTTTTTCTTTTTCCATAGAACTTCTCTCTTTTCTTATAGTTTTCGTCTTTATTAATTTTATGTGCATAATTATACACAGGTAAAATCATATTGTCAATAGAAATTTGAATATTTTTTCAAAAAATATCCCGTTTTTTATCTTTTATAAGTGTTATACGGTATATATACAAAAAATCATCTTCTTTTATACAAGAAATACAGAGCAAGTATTCTGGCATAAAAAAATAACCTACCACAAATTGTGATAGGTTAGGTCATTTAATGACTCTGCAATCTTAAATCCTCAATTTTTTGGGCTATTTTCTGATAGCCTGTCATCTGTTTAAAAACATCCCATTCAATCCACTCAAATGAACTAGACTCTTTCTCATCTATGATAACCTGAGTATCCTTGCTCGATAAAAATAGGTATTGGCAATCATAGTGGTAATGACTTTTTTCATTTTTTAATGTATTTTCTGGAATTTTATGAATAGAGATGTGGAATGGAACAAGCGGATTGAGCGGATTTACACATTTATAGACTAAGTTTTCCGCATCAATCTGAGTTTCTTCAACCAACTCTCTTTTGGCAGCCATTAGAGGATTTTGGTCAGAAGGTTCAATGTGACCTCCTGGTTGCAGGTATCTCTTTAGAATATTATGGTGAAGCATCAAAACCCTGTTATCTTGCTCTGATACGACAAATATAGAAGCTGTAAAATGCCCTCTAAAGTTCTTTCTATTCGTCAATTCACTATCTGTTTCAGTAGCTACCTGACTTAAAAGATTGTCACAAGCAGACTGCTCATCAGGGTTATTCAAAAGGTATTCTACCAATAACTCCTGATATTGCCCCATCCCCAATCTCCTTCCCATTTTGCCTCGTCACTCATTATGACAGGCTTTTAAGCATGTTATCGATGTGTTCGATTGATTTTTCACGACCAAGAAGGTAGATAGTATCTGGAAGTTCTGGACCGTGCATTTCACCTGAAACGGCGATACGGATTGGCATGAAGAGGTTTTTACCTTTGATGCCTGTTTCTTTTTGAACGGCTTTGATTTGTGGGAAGATGTTTTCAGATTTGAAATCTTCATCACTCATCGCTTCTAATTTTGCTTTGAAGGCTTCAAGAACGGTTGGTACAGTTTCACCAGCCATGAATTCTTTTTCAGCATCAGTTAATTCTGGGAAATCTTCAAAGAACAAGTCTGTCAATGGAACGATTTCGTCCACAGATTTCATTTGTGGTTTGTAAAGTTCCACTAATTTTTCAGCCTTGTCTGTCAAACGACCAGCTTTTTCCAAGAATGGTTTTGCCATCGCAAAAATGGTATCAAAATCAGCATTCTTGATGTATTCGTTGCTCATCCAATCCATTTTCTTTTGGTCAAAGGCAGCTGGAGATTTGCTCAAACGATGTTCGTCAAAGAGTTTAATCAATTCTTCACGTGAGAAGATTTCATCCTCACCACCTGGGTTCCAACCAAGAAGAGCAATGAAGTTAAAGACAGCTTCTGGCATATAGCCTTTTTTGCGGTAATCTTCGATAAATTGAAGCGTGTTGGTGTCACGTTTTGATAGTTTTTTACCTGTTTCAGAGTTGATAATCAAAGTCATGTGACCAAACTCAGGTGCTTCCCAGCCAAGTGCTTCGTAAACCATCAATTGTTTTGGTGTATTGGCAATGTGGTCATCTCCACGGATAACATGTGAAATCTCCATTAAGTGGTCGTCAATGACAACGGCAAAGTTGTAAGTTGGATAACCATCTTTTTTCTGGATAACCCAGTCACCACCGATGTTGCCACCTTCAAATTCAATCTCGCCTTTAACGATATCATTCCATTTGTAGATACCTGATTCGTTGACAGCCAAGCGAACCGTTGGAACGATGCCTTTTGCTTCACGTTCAGCAATGTAGGCTGCTTTTTCATCCTCAGACATACCAAGAAATTCGTTAATGTAGCGTGGTGTTTCACCAGCAACTTCTTGGCGTTCACGTTCAGCAGCTAATTCTTCTTCTGTAACGTATGATTTATAAGCTTTACCTTCTGCCAACAATTGGTCGATGTATTTTTGGTAAATATCCAAACGTTCTGATTGGCGGTATTTGTCATGAGTTTCTGGGCTTTCGTCCCAATCCATTCCCAACCATTTGAGGTTTTCCAATTGTGAACGTTCACCGTCTTCGACATGGCGTTTACGGTCAGTATCTTCGATACGGATAATAAAATCACCACCATGGTGACGAGCGTAAAGGTAATTAAAGAGCGCAGTTCGCGCATTTCCGATGTGTAAAAGTCCCGTTGGACTTGGTGCGTAACGCACACGAATCTTCTTAGGCATTGTCATCTCCTATTACATTTCAATCATTCCTATTATAGCACAATCTTGAGTCTTGGAACAAAAAATTCAGCTGAAATCAGCTGAATTCCTTCCTATATCCAAGATTTAGAACAATTGAACTTTAACTTGATGCTGAACTAGCTGCACTTGACTCTTTTTCCTTGATATAATCAATAGCAATAACCAAAGAAATGACAAGGTCAGACAAAGAATCATCAGCAATTTCCACTCGATAAGTTGAAGGAAATTTAAACCATTCTTGATGAATCTTAGCCACCTCACGTCCTTGGTTAAGAAGGCTAAATGTCATATTCCAAATATCCCCAGCTACTTCTAAACCAAAATCAGAAATATCATACTTAGCTTTCAACAGTGAAAAACGTTTTTGAATCGTGATTTCCTTACCATCCGCAAAAGTCACCATAAATTTCTGGAAAGGAAAACTAAACTGCTGCTTAATATGACTGACAGTCTTTCTTTGTCCATCAAAAATAGTAAATTCCTTAAATAGTTTCAGAAAAGAACCTTGAACCTGATAAGCCAAACGACTATCCTCATCAAAGATGTCAAACTTGCCAGCTAGCGACCAGAATTTTTGGCTGATTTCAAATTTTCGCATAAACTTCTCCCAATTTACTCAAAACCCTAAAGGCATTTTTATGGCAAATCATTGCCCGCAGCCAAGTAGATTTCATACCATTCTTTTCGCGTTAACTGGATTTCTGCCGCCTTAGCTGCTTCAGCAACACGAGCTTTTTTGGTTGTTCCAATCACAGCTTGCATTTTTGCTGGATATCGCAACACCCAAGCAATAGCAACCGCTGACGGGCTGACATGATATTTTTCAGCCAAACGGTTTAAAACGTGATTTAACTCAGGGTATTTCTCAGAACCCAAGAAAACACCGCCAAAATAATCAAACTGAAGTACTGACCAAGCTTGAATCACCACATCATGCAAGCAACAATATTCAAAAATACTGCTGTCGCGAACAATCCCAGCCTCTTGTTTCATATTGACATGAAAACCAGCGTCAAAACTAGGGGTAAAGGCTGCACTCAGTTGCAATTGATTAGCCACCAAAGGTTGGTTAACATCTTTTTGAATCAATGCCATCATCATCGGATTTTGATTTGAGACACCAAAATCGATAACTTTTCCCTGTGACTTCAACAAATCAAAAGCTTCCGCAATTTCTGCAGGCTCCATAAGCGCATCTGGACGATGAAGTAACAAAGAATCAATGTAATCAACATTAAGACGCTCTAAAATGCCATCCACAGCTTCTAAAATATGCTCTTTTGAAAAATCAAAATAAGTAAATTCTTCCATGCGGATACCACATTTTGATTGAATCCACATCTTCTCACGCAAGTCAGGACGACGTTTCAACACCTCTCCTAAAATCTGTTCACATTTTCCATGACCATAACAATCAGCAATATCAAAGGCATTAATTCCAACCGCCAGAGCAGACTCAATCAAGTCTTCAACTTGATCAACCGTCATTTCTGAAATGCGCATTAATCCCAAAACAACTTCTGAAACTTCCTTTTGGCGCTCGCCAAATTTGATATATCTCATTTTCTCTCCTTTTTCAAAATCAAACACCTAGAGTGTTACTTCACTGATGCGACCAGTATTCACATCATAAACAGCACCAGAAATCACAATATCATCAGGAATCAACGGCGACTCGCGCAGCTTTCTAACATCCTC
>NZ_DEQF01000042.1:0-20310 GCF_002360305.1 Streptococcus sp. UBA3373
ATCCCTGCTCGCTGCTCTTGTCAGGTTGTATGTTATTTGATTACATCGGCTGGACAGAAGTGGCTCGTCGCATCACGACGGCTATTGAAAAGACCTTGGCTCAAGGCTATGTCACTGCTGATTTAGCACACGGTAAGACTGCCTATTCAACCAGCGACTTTGCCGCCAAAGTCATCGACTATTTGTAAAAAGATAACCTAGGATATGTTTTGGTCCTAGGCTTTTTGCTGCCGCCGACATGATATTGATTTTTACCCCAAAAAAGCTTATAATCTTGATAGAAAAGGTAGGTTTTTATGGAATATTCATTGACAGACATTATTTTTTTATTTTTTATTTATTCGTTTGTAGGCTGGCTCTGGGAAACCATTTATTGTTCCATCAAAGATAGAAAATTTGCTTATCGTGGTTTCTTGGCTGGACCTTACTGCCCTGTATATGGCTTTGCGGTGACAACCGTTCTGGTGGCGACAAAACCTTTTCAGAGTCATTTGCTATGGCTGTTTTTGAGTGGGATGCTGGTAGCGACCGTGTTCGAATACGTGGCAGCATGGTTACTAGAAACTCTCTTTCACATGAAGTTGTGGGATTACAGCAATGAATTTGGAAATATCCAAGGACGTATCGCCCCAGCCATCTCACTGTTTTGGGGCTTTGGGATTGTGATTTTAGTTAAATTCATCCAGCCAAGCGTGATGTGGCTGATTGCCCATACGAGCGATTGGGTTGCCTTAGCTATTGTAATTATCATGACAGCGGATTTCATTTGGACAGTGACAGATACAGTGAAATTCCAACAAGCAGCCAGCTCTTTTGAAAAATATGCGCATGCAGAACAAGAACGCTTGCACGAGTCCGTTAAAAAAGAATTTGGCGACTTGGCTCAGCAAACCGAAGTCTTTAGCAAGCGCTTAGAAGATTTACGCCTGCACATCAATGAACGCTTGAAAGCAAGAGGTATCGAACCTTTCCGTTTCAACCAACGCCGCCTCTTGAGAAACTACCGTCAATTCCGTTTGACGACAGCGCCATTTTTAAATGATATCCGTCGCAAACAAGAAGACGCCAAACAAAATCAAAAAAACAAGAAATGAGAACGAAGTCTGGAATGAAAATTCCAGACTTTTATCATAAAAGTGTTTCTTTTTTGCTGCATTTAATGAAGGAAAAGTGATTTTTACCACCTTAAATTTACACCGATCCAATGAATGGTAAGTGCTTGAAAATAAAATTATATTGTGCTATAATCAATTTCTGTAAGGGTTATCAATTGTTGATAATTCAAAAAAAACATAATAAAAGGAGAACCAATTATGGCTTCAAAAGATTTTCACATTGTTGCAGAAACAGGTATTCATGCACGTCCAGCTACTTTGCTTGTTCAAACAGCTAGCAAATTCGCTTCAGATATCACTTTAGACTACAAAGGTAAAGCTGTAAACCTTAAATCTATCATGGGTGTTATGAGCTTGGGTGTTGGTCAAGGTGCTGACGTTACTATCTCAGCTGAAGGTGCTGACGCTGACGACGCACTTGCTGCTATCGAAGAAACAATGACTAAAGAAGGATTGGCTTAAAAATGACAGAGAAGCTTAAAGGGATTGCAGCATCAGATGGTGTTGCTGTTGCTAAAGCGTATTTACTCGTTCAACCGGATTTGTCATTTGAAACTGTTACAGTTGAAGATACAAGTGCAGAGGAAGCTCGTTTAGATGCTGCATTGCAAGCATCTAAAGACGAGCTTTCTGTTATTCGCGAGAAAGCAGTAGAAACACTTGGTGAAGAAGCAGCAGCTGTGTTTGACGCACACTTGATGGTTCTTTCGGACCCAGAAATGATTGGTCAAATTAAAGAAACAATCCGTGCCAAACAAATTAACGCTGAAGCAGGTCTTAAAGAAGTAACTGATATGTTCATTACTATCTTTGAAGGTATGGAAGACAACCCATATATGCAAGAACGTGCGGCTGATATCCGCGACGTTGCAAAACGTGTATTGGCTCACCTTATCGGTGTTAAACTTCCAAACCCTGCTACAATTGACGAAGAATCAATTGTTATTGCTAACGATTTGACACCATCTGACACCGCTCAATTAAACAAAAAATTTGTAAAAGCGTTTGTCACTAACATTGGTGGACGTACAAGTCACTCAGCTATCATGGCACGTACTTTGGAAATCGCTGCTGTTCTTGGAACAAACGATATCACAAGCCGTGTTAAAGATGGTGATACTGTAGCCGTTAATGGCATTACTGGTGATGTTATTATCAATCCAACAGAAGAGGAAATTGCTGAATTTAAAGCTGCTGGTGAAGCATATGCTAAGCAAAAAGCTGAATGGGCTATTCTTAAAGATGCCAAAACAGTTACTGCTGATGGCAAACACTTTGAATTAGCAGCAAACATCGGTACTCCTAAAGATGTTGAAGGCGTTAACGCTAACGGTGCAGAAGCAGTCGGTCTTTACCGTACTGAGTTCTTGTACATGGATTCACAAGATTTCCCAACTGAAGATGAACAATACGAAGCTTACAAAGCTGTTCTTGAAGGCATGAACGGTAAACCAGTTGTGGTTCGTACCATGGATATCGGTGGGGACAAAGAACTTCCATACTTTGACCTTCCAAAAGAAATGAATCCATTCCTAGGATTCCGTGCTCTTCGTATCTCAATTTCAGAAACAGGTCAAGATATGTTCCGTACACAATTGCGTGCGCTTCTTCGTGCGTCTGTTCACGGACATCTTCGTATCATGTTCCCAATGGTTGCTCTTCTTAAAGAGTTCCGCGCAGCGAAAGCTATCTTCGAAGAAGAAAAAGCTAAACTTAAAGCTGAAGGTATTGCCGTTGCAGATGATATTGAAGTAGGTATCATGATTGAAATCCCAGCTGCAGCTATGCTAGCTGACCAATTTGCTAAAGAAGTTGACTTCTTCTCAATTGGTACAAATGACCTTATTCAATACACAATGGCTGCTGACCGTATGAACGAACAAGTTTCATACCTTTACCAACCATATAACCCATCAATCCTTCGCTTGATTAACAACGTTATCAAAGCAGCTCACGCTGAAGGTAAATGGGCAGGTATGTGTGGTGAAATGGCCGGAGATCAACAAGCTGTTCCACTTCTTGTCGGAATGGGTCTTGACGAATTCTCTATGTCAGCAACTTCAGTTCTTCGTACGCGTAGCCTTATGAAGACACTTGACACTGCTAAAATGCAAGAGTATGCAAACCGTGCTCTTACAGAATGTTCAACTATGGAAGAAGTTCTTGAACTTAGCAAGGAATACGTTGACTAATTAGCAGCATTATTAGACTTTTAAAGACTGTTTTGAGTGATTAAAAGTCAGTTGTTAGAGAGGGCGCTAATCGTTCTCTCTTTCTTTATGCTTTAAATGGTGGCGCTATTTTATAAGATGTGATTATGCTAATTTTCTGAATTTAGTAGTGTTGAATAATTGAAAAAAACCAAAAAAGTGATAAAATAAAACTATCATATTAAAAGGGGAAAGAACGTGACCAAACAATACAAAAATTACGTTAATGGAGAATGGAAACTTTCTCAAGAAGAAATCACTATTTATGCTCCAGCAACAGGTGAAGAACTAGGTTCTGTGCCAGCTATGAGCCAAGAAGAAGTAGATTATGTTTATGCTTCTGCTAAAGCTGCTCAAAAAGCATGGCGTGCGCTTTCATACGTTGAACGTGCGGCTTACCTTCACAAAGCTGCTGATATTTTAGAGCGTGATGCTGAAAAAATTGGTGCGGTATTATCAAAAGAAATTGCTAAAGGCTACAAATCAGCTGTTAGCGAAGTTATTCGTACAGCCGAAATCATTCACTATGCTGCTGAAGAAGGTGTTCGCCTTGAAGGTGAAGTGCTTGAAGGTGGTAGCTTTGAAGCTGCAAGCAAACAAAAAATCGCTGTTGTTCGTCGCGAACCAGTTGGTCTAGTGCTTGCTATCTCACCATTTAACTACCCAATCAACCTTGCTGGCTCTAAGATTGCACCAGCCCTTATTTCAGGAAACGTTGTTGCCCTTAAACCACCAACGCAAGGTTCTATTTCAGGTTTGCTTTTGGCTGAAGCCTTTGCTGAAGCAGGTCTTCCAGCTGGTGTCTTCAACACAATTACAGGACGTGGTTCTGTTATCGGCGACTACATTGTAGAACACGAAGCTGTTAACTACATCAACTTCACTGGTTCAACTCCTGTTGGTGAACACATCGGTAAATTAGCTGGTATGCGCCCAATTATGCTTGAACTTGGCGGAAAAGACTCAGCTATCGTTCTTGAAGATGCTGACCTTGATTTGGCTGCTAAAAACATCGTTGCTGGTGCTTACGGTTATTCAGGTCAACGTTGTACAGCGGTTAAACGTGTCCTCGTTATGGATAGCGTTGCTGATGAATTGGTCGCAAAAGTATCTGCTTTGGTTGAAAAATTAACAGTTGGTATGCCTGAAGAAGATGCAGACATCACACCATTGATTGATACAAAAGCAGCTGACTTTGTAGAAGGTCTTGTTAAAGACGCTCAAGAAAAAGGTGCTAAAGAAGTGATTGCCTTCAAACGTGATGGTAACCTTATCAGCCCAGTCTTGTTTGATAACATCACTCCTGAAATGCGCTTGGCTTGGGAAGAACCATTTGGTCCAGTTCTTCCAGTTATCCGTGTGAAATCACTTGAAGAAGCTATTGATTTGTCAAACCAATCAGAATACGGTCTTCAAGCAGCAGTCTTCACAAACAACTTCCCACTTGCCTTCAAGATTGCAGAACAATTAGAAGTTGGTACTGTTCACATTAACAACAAGACACAACGTGGTACCGATAACTTCCCATTCCTTGGAGCTAAGAAATCTGGTGCTGGAACACAAGGTGTGAAATACTCTATCGAAGCCATGACAAAAGTTAAATCAACTGTTTTCGATATTGCAAAATAAAAGAATGAGGGTTGGAACGCTTGTGTTCCGCCCTTTTTTGTTTGTGAAAAGAATCATCATTTTATGGAAAAGGTGATCCTTTTTTTCGTTTTTACAGAATATTGCACTTTTTATTGTGAAAACGCATACATTTGTGGTAGAATAGGGTTACCATACAATAGGAGGTGGAAAATGGTCACACGTAATCAATTTTCACTATCGGAGATGCGTAAAGCAAGTCCTTATTTTTCTGCGTTAAAAACTATTGTCGAAACGGCTTTTTATGAAAACCAAGTGCACCCTATCAAGACTCTAGAGGAGGCTTACCAGTTGGCGTCCAATGCTGCTGGAACAATGATTTTAGATATGCCTGTCATTCATACCAAGGAGTTGGGGTTACCCTCATATGCTCGGGTTTTATTGACAAATTCTGGGGCAATTGTTGGTCGAACAGCTAAGACGCGCCGTATTTATGGGAGGGATGCCGAAGAAGATGAACGGCTTTTATCCATTGTGAGAAGTGCGGTGTATCAAGCACATAGCCGCACCTTTTACAAGGCAGATGCTATCGTAGGCCTAGAGTAGGATTTCATGGTGCGTGCCCACTTGATGGTGCCGGAAGAAGAAATCAATAATCTCTACTCTTGGTTGCTGAATTTTCAAATTTTGGATGAGGAATTTAAAAACCGTTTGAAGGTTTCCAAACGGTATGACGAAGATGATATTTTTGTCTTTTTTGACCCTAAATGGTCGCATCCTGACTATCCAGATGGTTTGGCTTATTTTGATACCAATCACAATTGTGTGGCGATTTTGGGATTGAACTACTTTGGAGAATTGAAAAAAGCCACTTTGACCTTGGCTTGGGGAACGGCTGCACGAAATGGATACGTTTCTTGCCATGGTGGCTTGAAAATGTTCCAACGAAAAGATATCGAGCAGCATTACGTCGCATCCTTTTTTGGCTTGTCTGGTTCTGGTAAATCGACTTTCACCCACGCTAAGCATAATGGAAAATACGACATCAAGGTTTTGCACGGCGATGCTTTTAATCATTTCTGAAAAAGATGGCTCATCTATCGCCTTAGAACCGTCTTATTTTGATAAAACCAATGATTACCCAACGGGACATCCCGAGCAAGATTTCTTTGTAACGGTGCAAAATTGTGGGGTGACCTTGGACCATAATGGTCGGAAAAAATTGATGACCGAAGATATCCGCAATGGGCAATGGGCGAACAGTCAAGTCACGCTTTGCGACACCAAATCGTGTGGATGTTGTCAAAGAGCCTATTAACGCTATTTTTTGGATTATGAAAGACGACTCGCTACCGCCTCTCATGAAAATCAATGACCCCATTATGGCAGCAACGATGGGCTGCACCTTGATGACGAAGCGCTCAAGTGCTGAGAATATCGAAAGTGGCAAGCAAACACTGGTGATTGAGCCTTTCGCCAATCCTTTCAGGGTCTATCCGCTGGTAGAAGATTACCAAAAATTCCGTTCGCTATTTTCAGGTGGCGTGGATTGTTATATTATCAATACAGGTTCTTACCTGTCTGAAGATATTTCTAAGGAAACATCTATTGCCTCCATTGAAGAGATTGTGGATAGCAGAGCGGTTTTTAAACTTTTTGGCCAGATTGAAAATTTTGAATATTTAGAATTAGAGAATTTTCCTATTCATCCATTTGATAATCAGTACAAGCAAATCATTCGTTCATGGATGCAAATTCGATTGAATTTCTTGCTCTCTTTCAATCAAAATTATCCTAAATTTGCTCTACCTGTTGAAGCCATTTCTTGCTTGGAAAAAGTGATTAATCAGTTGAAATGATAAGAAACGTTTTAAAAATACCGCCTCCAAGGTTTGGGGCGGTATTGTGTTTATTTGAGATGAAGTTCTTGATTTTTGAGGTAAACTTCTGATACAGATGCGTATTTTTTCAGTTTTTTGAGTTCCTCAGGATGAGTAATGAACGTGATAACCACACCTGCCTTGCCCATACGCCCTGTTCGTCCAGCACGGTGGGTATAGGTTTCCTTATCACGAGCCAAGTCAAAATTCAGGACACATTCTAAGTTGTCAATATCAATGCCTCGTGCTACTAAATCTGTTGCCAACAGCAGTGAAATCTCATGGTTTTTGAATTTTTCAAGGATGATCTTGCGGAATTTGACATTGACATCAGAAGCCAGTGATACCGCCGAAGCGTGGTTGAATTGCAAACGTTCCTCAGCAGCTCCTAGGTCAGATAAGTTGTTGAAAAAGACCAAACCACGAAAATCAGGAGTATTGGAGAATTTACGCAATAAATCTAGGCGGTCGCGTTTATCAACAGTGATGTAGTAGTGAGCAATCTGGTCGAGTTTCTGCTCTGACAAATCAATGGAAATGGTGTTTTCCACTAAGGCATCCACATCGACTTGATTAGTCGCACTCATGTAAATCATCTGGTGGTCACGTGGTACTCGATGCACGATGCTGTTTACAAAATGGTACTGAGAATCGCTAAGCAACTCGTCAAATTCATCCAAAACAATCGTATCCACAGACATCATTTTGATTTTTTTGAGTTTAACCAATTCAAAAATACGGCCCGGCGTTCCGATGAGGATTTCAGGCCCTTTTTTCAGGCGTTCAATTTGGCGTTTTTGGCTAGAACCTGAAATAAAGAGTTGTGCGGTTAGATTTAGCGGCTCAGCCCATGTTTTGGTCACATCAAACAATTGCCCAGCTAATTCAGTATTTGGGGCTAAAATCAAGAGTTGTTGTGCTTTTTTTGGTTTGAGTTTTAACAAGGCTGGCAAGAGATAAGCCAGGGTTTTTCCTGTACCAGTTGGGCTAATTCCAAGCACATTGTCCCCTTGTGAAATGGGCTCAAAAACCTGTTGTTGAATAGCGGTTAGTTCAGTTATTTGTGCCTTGGCAAGTTGGTCTTGCCAGACATTTGGAAATTGTGAAATCATAGCATGCCTTTTCTAATGTGTAATCTTTATCCCATTATACCATAGAAAAGGGTATCTTTTTGGATTTCAAGGCCAAGTAAGAGTTTTCAATAGTTGAAAAATAACAAAAATAGTGTAGAATAGATAAGAATATATTTGTTTTGGAGTAGTAAATGCGTAAAAAACCTATTATTATCGGTGTAACTGGTGGATCTGGTGGCGGAAAAACCAGTGTTTCAAAAGCGATTTTGGCTAATTTCACAGACCAAAAGATTTCAATGATTCAGCACGATTCGTATTACAAAGATCAAAGCCATTTGACTTTTGAAGAACGTGTGACAACCAATTATGACCACCCACTAGCATTTGACACAGATTTGATGATTGAACACATCAATGAACTCATTGCTGGTCGTCCTGTGGATATTCCGATTTACGATTACACCTTGCATACACGTAGTGAAAAAACTTACCGCCAAGAACCCCAAGATGTCTTTATTGTGGAAGGTATCTTGGTGCTTGAAGATAAACGCTTGCGTGAGTTGATGGATATTAAAATTTTTGTGGATACTGATGACGATATTCGCATTATTCGTCGTATTAAACGTGATATGGAAGAAAGAGGTCGCAGCCTTGATAGCGTCATCGACCAATACACTTCTGTGGTGAAACCCATGTATCACCAATTTATCGAGCCAACAAAACGTTATGCGGACTTGATTATCCCAGAAGGGGCATCTAACATTGTGGCTATCGATTTGATTAACACGAAAATTTCAACCATTTTGGAGTAATATATTAATAGTTAAGACAAGCACCTGTTGTGTTTGTCTTTTTTTGCAGTAAAAAGTCAGAAAATTTATTTTATTTTGATTATTCTGTTGACTTTTATTTTAGAAAGGGGTATGATGTTAAAAAAGAAAAACATTGAAAGGAAGTCAAACGATGGTATTCGCAGAAATGACAGTTTTGCTATTGCGACAGGGGGGCTAATGCAGCAGGAAAGCATTAGTCCTGTTTGGCTTACCAAGCGGGAAAAAACATCTCGCTGGATAGTGAGATGTTTTTTTAGTTAGTTTATTCGTGATTGTGCACGTTTTTAGAAAGAGGTTTTTATGCGTTCTATTGAATTTCTTGATACAACTCTTCGTGATGGGGAACAAACCCCAGGTGTTAATTTTTCCATTAAGGAAAAAGTGGCGATTGCCAAGCAATTGGAACGCTGGGGGATTGCGTCTATCGAAGCAGGTTTTCCATCTGCAAGTCCTGATTCATTTGAAGCGGTTCGTCAAATTGCCCAAGTCATGACAAAAACAGCTGTGTCTGGTTTGGCACGTTCGGTAAAATCAGATATTGATGCTTGCTATGAAGCCTTAAAAGATGCGAAATACCCACAATGCCACGTTTTCATTGCGACCAGTCCTATTCACCGCGAATACAAACTGAAAAAATCTAAAGAGGAAATTCTTGAAATTATCAAGGAACACGTGACCTATGCTCGTAGCAAATTTGAGGTGGTGGAGTTTTCGCCAGAAGATGCGACACGAACAGAACTGGATTACTTGCTGCAAGTGGTTCAAACAGCGGTTGATGCTGGAGCAACTTATATCAATATTCCTGACACAGTTGGTTTCACCACACCCGAAGAATACGGCTATATTTTCAAATATTTGATTGAAAATACGGCCTCAGACCGTGAGATTATCTTTAGCCCGCATTGTCATGATGACCTTGGCATGGCAACGGCAAATACCCTTGCAGCTATTAAAAACGGTGCTGGGCGTGTGGAAGGTACGGTCAATGGCATTGGAGAACGAGCTGGTAATGTAGCTCTGGAAGAAGTGGCTGTTGCTCTCAACATTCGCGAAGATTATTATCAAGCCACGTCTGATATTGTGTTAAATGAAACGGTTAATACGTCAGAATTGATTTCGCGTTTTTCAGGTATTCCGATTCCTAAAAATAAAGCTGTGGTGGGTGGCAATGCCTTCTCTCATGAATCAGGTATTCATCAAGACGGTGTGCTTAAAAACCCATTAACCTATGAAATCATCACCCCTGAATTGGTCGGCGTCAAGCACAATTCGCTTCCACTTGGAAAATTATCAGGTCGTCATGCCTTCATTGAAAAATTAAAGGAGCTGGAATTGACCTTTGAAGAATCTGAAATCGTTCCACTTTTTGCGAAATTTAAACAATTGGCAGACAAGAAAAATGAGATTACCGATGACGATATCAGAGCCTTGGTGGCAGGTACGGAAATTGAAAATCCTGAAGGCTTCCATTTTGGCGATTTGAAATTAACGTCAAATACGGACGATACGGTGACAGCGGCGGTTGTGATGGCCAATGCTGACGCTGATGAAGTAGAGGTTGTTGCTGACGGTAAAGGTTCTGTTGAAGCTATTTACAATGCTGTGGATAAATTCTTCCACCAAAATGTGCGTCTGCTTAGCTACACCATGGACGCTGTGACTGATGGCATTGATTCTCAGGCGCGTGTGTCAGTTTCCATTGAAAATACAGATACAGGCACTATTTTCAATGCGTCAGGAATTGATTTTGATGTGTTGAAAGCTGGGGCGCTGGCTTACATTAATGCTAACACGCTTGTTCAAAAAGAAAATATGGGTGAAATTGGTCAAATCATTTCATTTCGTGATTTGCCAACAAACTAATCAGCCATAACAAAAAGGGTAATCTTGACTGAGGGAGTTTAGCTATGACAAAAAAAATTGTGACACTTGCTGGTGATGGTATCGGTCCAGAAATTATGGCAGCAGGTCTGGAAGTTCTTAAAGCCGTTGCTGCAAGAATTGATTTTGCTTATGAGATTGATGCCAAGCCATTTGGCGGTACAGGAATTGACGCTGTTGGACATCCACTTCCTGAAGAAACCTTGGCAGCTGCCAAGTCAGCGGATGCTATTTTACTGGCTGCTATCGGCGGTCCTAAGTATGACAAGGCTCCTGTTCGTCCAGAACAAGGTTTATTGGTCATTCGTAAGGAATTGCAACTGTTTGCCAATATCCGTCCTGTTCGGATTTTTGATGCTTTGAAACACTTGTCGCCTTTAAAACCAGAGCGCATTGACGGTGTTGATTTTGTAGTGGTGCGTGAATTGACAGGGGGCATTTATTTTGGTGAACACCAGCTGAATGACGATTCTGCCCGTGATATTAACGATTATTCTGCTCATGAAATTCGCCGTATTATCCACAAGGCTTTTGAATTGGCACAATTTCGTGGCAAGAAAGTGACCAGCATTGACAAGCAAAATGTTTTGGCAACGTCTAAATTGTGGCGCCAGATTGCTGAAGAAGTAGCCACAGAATTTCCAGACGTTACCTTGGAACATCAATTGGTGGACAGCGCAGCCATGATTATGATTACCAATCCGTCGCGTTTTGATGTGGTGGTGACAGAAAATCTTTTTGGGGATATTTTGTCTGACGAATCCAGCGTTTTGCCTGGAACTTTGGGCGTGATGCCATCAGCCAGCCATTCGGACAAAGGGCCAAGCCTTTACGAACCCATTCACGGCTCAGCGCCAGATATTGCAGGGCAGGGCATTGCCAATCCTGTTAGCATGATTTTGTCTGTTGCCATGATGTTGCGTGAGAGTTTTGGCGAAGTGGCTGGAGCAGAATTGATTGAAAATGCGGTAGATAAGACTTTCAATCAAGGGATTTTGACACGAGATTTGGGTGGAACGGCTTCAACGGATGATATGACCGCCGCGATTATTGCCAATCTATGAGCACTAAAGCCGTTGTTTTTCTCCTGTTTGTGTTGTGGAATAGCCTCGTTTTTGCCAGCTATGGTTTGGATAAGAGGAGGGCAAGGCGTGGTTCTTGGCGGATTTCAGAGAAAACCTTGCTTTTGGAAAGTCTTTTCTTGGGAGGAATAGGCGCCTTTCTAGGTGGAAAAGTCTTTCGCCACAAGACACGAAACAGGTATTTCAGACTAGTTTGGTACTTGGGTTTGTTAGGAGATATAGCCTTTTTGTACTGGCTTGTCTGGCTATGGCGATAAGGGATATTTAAAGGGAATGTAATAAAGGAAAGTGGAGGTTGAAATGAGCGGAAAATCGATTTTTGATAAACTTTGGGAGCGTCATGTGGTGACAGGAAAAGAGGGCGAGCCGCAACTCATGTATGTTGACCAGCATTATATTCATGAGGTGACTAGTCCGCAGGCTTTTCAAGGGCTGAGGGATACAGGTCGCAAGGTGCGCCGTCCAGATTTAACCTTTGGAACAACAGACCACAATGTGCCAACGGTGGATATTTTTAACATTCGTGATTTGATTTCTAAAAATCAAATTGATACCTTGGCTGAAAACGTTGCGGAATTTGGTATTGATGCGGCGACGCACGGCAGCGAACGTCAGGGAATTGTTCACATGGTTGGACCTGAAATAGGTCGCAGTCAGCCAGGAAAATTCATCGTTTGTGGGGATAGTCACACGGCGACACACGGTGCTTTTGGAGCGATTGCCTTTGGTATTGGGACTTCAGAAGTAGAGCACGTATTTGCCACGCAATGTATTTGGCAAGTAAAACCTAAAAAAATGAAGGTGGAATTTGTCGGAAAACCGCAAAGAGGGGTGTATTCAAAAGACTTTATTCTAGCTTTGATTGCTCAATACGGTGTTGATGCTGGTGTGGGTTATGCGGTTGAATATTGCGGGGAAGCCATTGATGCCTTATCGATGGACGAACGCATGACCATTGCCAATATGTCGATTGAGTTTGGGGCTAAGATGGGCTTGATAAATCCTGACCAAAAAACCTTTGATTATGTCAAAGGACGAGAAGCCGCACCAAAAGGGGAAGCATTTGAAGAAGCTGTCGCAGATTGGAAAAACTTGGTTTCAGACCCTGACGCGACTTATGACAAGGTGATTACCATTGATGTGTCAGAACTAGCACCGATGGTGACTTGGGGCACCAATCCAGAAATGGGCGTTGCCTTTGGGCAACCTTTCCCAGCCATTAAAGACATCAATGACGAGCGCGCTTATCGTTACATGGGAATGCAGCCTGGCGATAAGGCAGAAGATATTGATTTAGGTTATGTGTTTATTGGGTCTTGTACCAATGCCCGCCTGTCAGACCTTAAATTAGCCGCTAAAATTGTCAAAGGCAAACACATCGCACCCAATTTGACCGCTATCGTTGTTCCTGGGTCACGTCCTGTCAAACAAGAGGCAGAGCGCTTGGGGCTTGATGTTATTTTTAAAGAAGCTGGCTTTGAGTGGCGAGAACCAGGGTGTTCGATGTGTCTCGGCATGAATCCAGACCACGTTCCAGAAGGGGTGCATTGTGCATCAACCAGCAATCGTAATTTTGAAGGGCGACAAGGTTTTGGGGCTAGAACGCACCTGTGCAGTCCAGCCATGGCGGCAGCGGCAGCTATTGCAGGCCAATTTGTTGATGTTCGCCAGCTCGCAGAAGTTCAGTAAAGGAGAAAAAACATGGAAACATTTACCGTTTACACAGGAAAATCCGTTCCTTTGATGAACGATAATATTGATACCGACCAGCTGATTCCCAAGCAATTTTTGAAAGCGGTCGATAAAAAAGGCTTTGGGAAAAATTTGCTTTTTGAGTGGCGTTATCTCAATGACAACTACGATGAAAATCCTGATTTTGTGTTCAACAAGCCTGAATACCGTGGGGCGACCATTTTGATTACAGGGGATAATTTTGGCTCTGGGTCATCGCGTGAGCACGCGGCTTGGGCCTTGGAAGATTATGGTTTTCGTTGTGTTATCGCAGGCTCTTTTTCAGATATTCACTATAATAACGAATTGAAAAACGGGATGCTACCTATTGTTCAGCCTCTAGAGGTTCGAGAAACACTGACGACATTGCCAGCAGGAGAAGAGATAACAATTGATTTGCCCAACCAAGTGATTCAATGCTCTGCAGGAACTTTTCCTTTTGACATTGACGAAGAATGGAAACGCAAATTGGTTCTTGGACTTGATGACATCGGCATTACGCTTCAATATGAGCAACTCATTGCCGATTATGAGGCTAAACGTCCGACTTACTGGCAATAAACGCAAGAGGGAAATCAACCTTCTTTTCTTTTTATGCATTTTAGAAATGTGACGGTCTGTCCATTTTTTGGTATAATAAAGTTTATGAATAAGACACAGAAAA
The DNA here is from genome assembly GCF_002360305.1 of Streptococcus sp. UBA3373. NCBI lineage: Bacteria > Bacillati > Bacillota > Bacilli > Lactobacillales > Streptococcaceae > Streptococcus > Streptococcus sp. UBA3373. Next base: position 14,057 of record NZ_DEQF01000042.1, read on the forward strand.
TTGAAAACTATCAGATGATGTTGGCGCAAGCACAAGCGCTTTTTGCTAACGAGAAAAACCTTTTGTCAAATTTATCAAACGCCAGTGCCTTGCTGAATATGACCTTGCCAAACTCTGTTTTTACAGGTTTTTACTTGTTTGACGGTCAAGAATTGCTCCTTGGGCCTTTCCAAGGTGGGGTTTCTTGCGTTCACATTGCCCTTGGAAAAGGGGTTTGTGGCGAATCTGCAGCCAAACAAGAAACGATGATTGTGGCTGATGTTACCAAACACGCCAATTACATTGCTTGCGATTCAGCTGCAATGAGTGAAATCGTTGTGCCAATGGTCAAAGATGGTCAATTGGTGGGTGTTTTGGATTTAGACTCACGTTTAACCAATGATTATGACGCTATTGACCAAGAGTATTTGGAACAATTTGTGGCGCTGCTTGTCGAAAAATCGTATTGGAATTTGGATATGTTTGGAGTTGAAAAATAATGTATCAAGCGCTTTATCGAAAATACCGTAGCCAGACTTTCGATGAGATGGTGGGGCAAACGGTTATTTCGACGACCTTAAAACAAGCGGTCGCTTCGGGAAAAATTAGCCATGCCTACCTCTTTTCAGGACCTCGTGGAACAGGTAAAACAAGTGCGGCTAAAATTTTTGCCAAAGCGATGAACTGTCCAAATCAAGTTGACGGTGAACCTTGTAACCATTGTGACATTTGCCGAGATATTACCAATGGCAGTCTTGAGGACGTGATTGAAATTGATGCGGCTTCCAATAACGGTGTTGATGAAATTCGTGAAATCCGTGACAAATCGACCTACGCTCCTAGCCGAGCAACTTACAAGGTTTATATCATCGACGAAGTGCATATGTTGTCAACAGGCGCTTTTAATGCCTTGCTAAAGACCTTGGAAGAACCTACTGAAAATGTTGTTTTTATCTTGGCAACAACGGAGTTGCATAAGATTCCAGCAACTATTTTGTCGCGTGTCCAACGGTTTGAATTTAAGGCTATTAAGTTGGCGGATATTCGCGAACATTTGGTAGAGATTTTGGAGAAAGAAGGCATTGGGTATGACCCAGACGCTTTGACCTTGATTGCACGTTGTGCAGAAGGTGGGATGCGGGATGCCTTGTCTATCTTGGACCAAGCTCTCAGTTTAACCACTGATAATCAGGTGTCGCTAGCCATTGCCGAAGAAATCACAGGCAGCATTTCAATGGTTGCCCTAGATGACTTTGTGGCTAACGTTTTAGCCAATCAGACCACCCAAGCCCTAGCTAATTTGGAAACCATTTTTAATAATGGAAAGAGCATGAACCGCTTTGCGACAGAGTTGCTCAATTATTTTCGGGACCTTTTAGTGGTGCAATCTGGTGGGGAAAACACGCATAACAGCTCGACTTTCCAAGCTAATTTGGAAGTTTCACAAGATGATTTGTTTCACATGATTGACCTTGTGACCAAGCGCCTGCCTGAGATTAAAACGAGCTTGCAGCCTAAAATCTATGCTGAAATGCTCACCATTCAATTGTCAGAATGGCATAAAACCGCTGTAAGCCAAGACTTGCCAGAAAATATCTCTGAAGAGTTTGAGGCTTTGAAGGCTGAAATCAAGGACCTAAAACAGCAATTAGCCAAGGTATCGACGTCACCAGCGCCGAAAGAAACTCGGAAAAACACGGCCAAAGGCTTTACCTTTAAAGTGGACCGGGGCAAGATTTTGAAAATCATGGAAGAAACGGTGGCAGATAGCCGCACGTCAAGGGCCTATCTAGATGCACTCAAAGGGGCTTGGAACGAGATTTTAGACAGCATCTCCTCGCAAGACCGAGCCTTGCTGAATGGGTCAGAACCTGTTTTAGCCAATCAAGAAAATGCCATCTTGGCTTTTGAGGCTGCTTTTAATGCCGAGCAGGTCATGAAACGATCAAATTTAAACGATATGTTTGGCAATATCTTGAGCAAGGCTGCTGGCTTTTCACCGAATATTTTAGCGGTGCCACGCAAAGATTTTGATAGCATTCGACAAGAATTTGCTCAAAAGCTCAAGAAACAAAAACAAGGTCAGGTGCCAGAAGAAAAACAAGACACCAGTTTTATTCCAGAAGGGTTTGATTTTCTCGCTGAAAAAATCCAAACCGTTGACGATTAAAAAAGAGTTTTCAATTAAGAAACTCTTTTACTATATGATGAAGGGAACTGAGTAAATCCTATGACAAAGGGTCGTTTTATATTTATTGCACTGATGTGTGCTTTGGAAACTTTTTATTTAAATGATTGTGTGTTTGAAGGGGATTACTTATTTGCCTTCTTTTGGGGCTTTTTGCTCTATCGTGACCTTCGGCATGTTTATCTTATCGATAAGGTGGTTAATAACCTCTGATTTATTGCCAAGAGGAGAGGCTGATTTCACCGCTACGCAGGAGTTTTTCCTGTCCATTATCAAGTGTTACCAGCAGATGCCCTTGATTGGTCACATCTGTAGCGACTCCTGAGAATAATTGGTCATTTTCCATAAACGTCACTTGTTTGTTCAAAACAAGTGATTTTTCTTTATACACTTTAATCAAATCTTTTTCGGGAATGGTGAAAAAAAGCTTCCAAATTTCTGTGATGAGCTGATTGCGCGTGATGCTTGGTGGTTGATGAAAGAGAGAAGTTGCTTTGTTTGCCAAATCCTCAGGAAAATCTTGCAGGTAAAAATTGATGCCGACTCCGATGATGACATCTGTGATAAGCCCTGTTTCGACAGAAGAAATAGCTTCTGTCAAAATACCAGCTATTTTTTTGCCATCAAGATAGATGTCGTTGACCCATTTAATGTCTGTGTCAATGCCCGTCAATCGAGAAATGGCTTTGACCACGCTTGAAGCAACCATAAGCGTGTAGGGTTTCATGTCTTCAAAAGGAACGTTAGGTTTAAGGTGCAGCGACATATAAATCCCCCCTTGCGAAGAGGTGTAAAATGGTCTGCCAAATCGCCCTTTTGCCATTTTTTGATAAGGAGCCAGATAAAGGTGAGGTGTTTTGGCTGTTTCTAAATGATTTTTGGCATCTAACTGGGTTGAATCGCTATCTTCATTTAAGGTCACAGGGGTATGCAGATTTTTGGCAATTTCTTCAGGCAAAAGCAGGTCGCTCGCAATAAGGCGGTAGCCCTTTTTTTTGACCGAATCAATCTGAACTCCCTTTTTTTCCAAAGTTTTCACAGCTTTCCAAATGGCACTCCGAGAAATCCCCAAATGCTGTGCCAAAGCTTCCCCACTCACATAATCAGGATGGGTGCTGAGGTAATGATACAATTTTTCGTAAGTTTTCATGCTTTTAGTATAATACATTTGAGCCTTGGCTGGCTAGTCCCAACTAAGAGAATGTACTTTTTTCAGCTGGCTATAGGTTTTTGGGCTAAAAAATGGTACAATAAACAGGTTAATGAGTCCCGATAAGACAATCTTGCCTATTTTCAAAGGGAGATTGGTACTTTGTAACTCTCGTTATTTGCTAGCAAACAACGGTAAATCCTATGGTATTTCTAAAAATGAGTAATGCCATGGTATTTTTTAACAACTGCTTTTTATGGTGTTATATCAAGCAATTTTTAAAATTTTTAAGGGGGGACATTTTTTATGTCAGAACGTAAACTTTTCACGTCTGAATCTGTTTCTGAAGGGCATCCAGATAAGATTGCAGACCAAATTTCAGATGCTATTTTAGATGCTGTGCTGGAGCAAGATCCTGACGCACACGTTGCCGCAGAAACAGCTGTTTATACAGGTTCAGTCCATGTTTTTGGAGAAATTTCTACATCAGCTTATGTTGATATCAATCGTATTGTTCGTAATACGATTGCCGAAATTGGTTATACGAATGCGGAATATGGCTTTGCTGCAGAATCAGTTGGGGTGCATCCGTCTTTGGTTGAGCAATCGCCAGACATTGCTCAAGGGGTTAATGAGGCCCTTGAAGTCCGTGGTCATGCCAATCAAGACCCATTGGATTTGATTGGAGCAGGTGACCAAGGTTTGATGTTTGGATTTGCCATTGATGAAACACCTGAATTGATGCCATTGCCAATTTCGCTTTCTCATAAATTGGTGAAAAAATTGGCGGATTTGCGTAAATCAGGTGAGTTGACTTACTTGCGTCCAGACGCTAAATCTCAAGTAACGGTTGAATACGATGAAAACGACAAGCCTGTTCGTGTGGATACGGTCGTGATTTCAACCCAACACGCTCCTGAGGTTAGCAACGAGCAAATTTACCAAGATGTTGTAAACAAGGTGATTAAGGCTGTTATTCCTGAAAAATACCTAGACGATGATACGACATTCTTGATTAATCCGACAGGGCGTTTTGTTATCGGTGGACCGCAAGGAGATTCAGGTCTAACTGGTCGTAAGATCATCGTGGATACTTACGGTGGTTATGCGCGTCACGGTGGCGGTGCCTTCTCAGGTAAAGATGCCACTAAAGTTGACCGCTCAGCTTCTTATGCCGCGCGCTATATTGCCAAAAATATCGTTGCTGCTGGTTTGGCTAGCAAAGCAGAGGTGCAATTGGCTTACGCTATCGGTGTGGCTCAGCCAGTTTCTGTTCGTGTGGACACTTTCGGAACAGGTACCGTTGCTGAAAACAAAATCGAAGCAGCCGTTCGTCAGGTCTTTGACCTACGCCCAGCAGGTATCATCCAAATGCTTAATTTGAAACGTCCGATTTACCGTCAAACTGCCGCTTATGGCCACATGGGACGCACAGATATTGATTTACCGTGGGAAAAATTAGATAAAGTGGATGCCCTAAAAGCAGCCATCGACTAAATAAAACAATCGTTGTATCATGTATACAGCGATTTTTTTATAACATAGGTTATATTTTTCTCTTTTTATGGCAGCAATTGATTTGTCAATCAGCATAATATGTGATAGAATGATAAAGTTGAATTCTAGCAGAAAGTTTTGAATATATGCGTAAAATTGTAATTAATGGTGGCAAACCTTTAAAGGGTGCAGTTGCTATTTCAGGTGCAAAGAATAGTGTAGTCGCTTTGATTCCTGCTACTATTCTTTCAGATGACGTTGTCACATTGGACGGTGTTCCTGACATTTCCGATGTTGATAGCCTAATTGAGATTATGGAAATCATGGGGGCAAAGGTAAAGCGAGAAGGCGATACGCTTGAAATTGACCCTCGTGGCGTTAAAAATCAACCAATGCCTTATGGCAAAATCAATAGCCTTAGAGCGTCTTACTACTTTTATGGGAGTTTGTTGAGTCGTTTTGGTGAGGCAACAGTGGGCTTGCCTGGTGGTTGTGACCTAGGTCCACGTCCCATTGACCTTCATTTGAAAGCTTTTGAAGCTATGGGAGCCTCTATTTCCTATGAAGGTGAAGCCATGCGTCTATCAACAGAAGGTGAGCCGATTCACGGGGCACACATTTACATGGATACGGTGAGCGTTGGGGCAACCATCAATACCATGTTGGCGGCGACTAAGGCAAAGGGACGTACAACGATTGAAAATGCGGCGCGTGAGCCAGAAATCATTGATGTGGCGACCTTGTTGAATAATATGGGAGCTCATATCCGCGGGGCTGGTACAGATATCATCACGATTGAAGGGGTTGACTACCTGCACGGGACACGCCACCAAGTCATTCCTGACCGTATCGAAGCAGGGACTTATATTGCTCTAGCGGCAGCAATTGGGGAAGGTATCCGCATCACCAACGTGCTTTATGAGCATTTGGAGAGTTATATTGCCAAGCTTGAAGAAATGGGCGTTCGCATGACGATTGAAGAAGATGCGATTTTTGTTGAAAAGCAATCCACCTTGAAAGCGGTAGCGGTGAAAACCTCTCCTTATCCAGGCTTTGCGACGGATTTGCAACAACCCATCACACCTTTGCTCTTGAAAACAGAAGGGCGTGGCATGATTTTAGATACGATTTATGAAAAACGCATCAATCATGTGGCGGAGTTGGCTCGAATGAGTGCAGATATTTCAACGGTTGGTGGTCGCATTGTTTACCAAGGTCCAAACAAATTAACAGGAACGGTGGTGAAAGCATCTGACTTGCGTGCGGGAGCAGCTCTTGTGATTGCAGGTTTGATGGCAGAAGGCCGTACAGAAATTACCAATGTCGAATTTATTTTGCGTGGTTATTCAAGTATCATTGAAAAACTCACTTCTTTGGGTGCTGATATTGCATTGATTGAAGAGTAAAAAGGGGCTACGATGTACTGACCCCAAAAAGTTG
>NZ_DEQF01000001.1:0-1860 GCF_002360305.1 Streptococcus sp. UBA3373
TATGCGGACTGGAACTGTGGTTAAAAAGTATTATTGGGTTTATAATTTGAGATTTTTCAACTAGCACCACGGGTAAAGCAATAGAAATATGAGTGAAAGCAAGTGATTGTCATATCAGTAGTGTCAGTTATTGACTGTGTAGATGAGGTATCTCGCTAAAAAATGCCGATAGTTTATGTGCAGTGGCTTTTTTTAAAAAGATACTAAGAGTCACTTGCTTCATTAAAATAAAGAAAGGACGGGATTTGGACCCGCGTGTGAACTGTGTCCACTTGCCAGATTTCGAGTCTGGTGCCGTACCAAGCTGGGTCACCTTTCCAAAGGAAATTTCACTTGTTTTACGGCTATTGAGCAGGTGAAACAAGAAATGCGGAAGAAGGGATTTGAACCCTCACGCCTAGATTAGGCACATGCGCCTGAAGCATGCGTGTCTGCCGTTCCACCACTTCCGCGAAAAGACAAGGCCATTATACGCCTTTTCTTTTCAAAAAACAATGGCAAAATCTTTTTTGGCCAGTTTACTGAATAAAGTTCTGTTTTTTGCTATAATGAATTTATCAATTGAAAAAAGGAAAGATAGTTGCAAGGTAGAATTATCAAATCATTAGCGGGCTTTTACTATGTGGAGTCCGATGGAGTGATTTATCAGACACGTGCGCGTGGTAATTTTAGAAAAAAAGGTCAAACACCTTATGTTGGTGATTTTGTTGATTTTTCAGCAGATGAGCAGTCAGAAGGCTATATTTTAGCTATTCATGAGCGAAAAAACAGTTTGGTTCGTCCGCCAATTGTGAATATTGACCAAGCGGTGGTCATTATGTCTGCAAAAGAGCCTGATTTTAATGCCAATCTTTTAGACCGCTTTTTGGTCTTACTAGAACACAAGGCGATTGAGCCGATCGTTTACATTTCCAAGATGGATTTGCTGGACAATGTTGAGGAGATGGCAAGCATCCAGAAGCAGTATCAAGAGATTGGGTATGCGTTTTGCACCACTTTAGACGAATTGCTACCGCTTTTGACAGATAAAGTGACCGTTTTCATGGGACAAACAGGTGTTGGAAAATCTACCTTACTCAATAAAATTGCCCCCGAACTCCAATTGGAAACAGGTGAAATCTCAGATAGCCTTGGACGTGGACGCCACACGACTCGCGCTGTCAGTTTATACACTGTCAATGGTGGTAAAATTGCGGACACCCCAGGATTTTCATCGTTAGATTACGACATTCAAACGGTCGAAGATTTAAATGAAGCTTTTCCTGAATTAAGGCGCCTGAGCCATTTCTGTAAATTCCGTTCGTGCACCCATACGCACGAGCCAGAATGCGCGGTCAAGGAAGCTCTAAAAAATGGGGAACTTTGGCAATCACGCTATGATAATTACCTCCAGTTTCTCAGTGAAATTGAAAACCGTCGTGAAACATATAAAAAAGTGATTAAAAGAAAGTAGGTTCTTATGTCAACAAATAAAATCGCACCCTCTATTTTAGCTGCTGATTATGCTAATTTTGCATCAGAACTCAAACGCATTGAAGAAACCAGTGCAGAGTACGTTCATATTGATATTATGGACGGTCAATTTGTGCCAAATATCAGTTTTGGTGCAGATGTTGTGGCAAGTATGCGTAAACACAGTAAATTGTTTTTTGATTGCCATTTGATGGTGGTTAATCCTGAACGTTATGTAGATGCTTTTGCCCAAGCTGGTGCAGATATCATGACTATTCATGCTGAAGCAACGTTGCATATTCATGGGGCTTTACAAAAAATCAAGGCAGCTGGCATGAAAGCTGGTGTGGTCATCAACCCAGGAACACCTATTTCAGCGATTGAATCGGTTTTGAGTTTGGTTGACCA
>NZ_DEQF01000001.1:2019-10554 GCF_002360305.1 Streptococcus sp. UBA3373
TCTTTGTGGCAGGGTCATACCTCTTTAAAGCCAGTGACCTTGTTGCTCAAGTGGAAACCTTGCGTGTCGCTTTAGATGACTAAGATAGCAGTCTTTGCTGGTGGGCATTTGACGTCTTTTCCGAGAGATTTTGCCGTCTTTGTTGGTGTGGACCGTGGGAGTTTGGCTATTTTGCGAAATGACTTGCCTTTGGATTTGGCGGTGGGAGATTTTGATTCTGTCACGGCAGCTGAACGGCAGTTGATTCAAGAAAAGGCGAAAATGGTCATCACGGCAGTTCCTGAAAAAGATGATACAGATACAGAGCTAGCTCTAAAGGTGATTTTTGCCAAATACCCACAAGCCCAAGTCAGTCTTTTTGGAGCTTTTGGTGGGCGCATAGACCATACTTTGGCTAATTTGTTTCTGCCTAGTGACCCTGATTTAGCTCCATTTATGCATCGGATTCGTTTACAAGATGAGCAAAATGTGGTGCAATTTTACCCCGCGGGTGTTTGTCAGGTGTTTCCAGAAAAAGGAATGCCTTACGTTTCTTTCATGGCTGAGGGAGATGCTCCGTTAACCATTGAAGGAGCCAAATACAATTTGGATGCCAATCATTTCTTCACCAAAAAAGTCTACGCCAGTAATGCCTTTATCGGTCAGCCCATCACCGTGACACTAGACTCAGGTTATCTTATCGTTATTCACAGTAAGGATAGGTAGATGTTAATTATTCTGTTATTATTAGGACTTCTTAATCTTGCCTTGTTGGTTTATGTGTTGACCAAAGTGGGACGTTTAAACGAAGAAGTTGCTCAAAAATTAGATGATAATGCTGATAATTTGTCAGACCAAGTGTCTTATCAGCTGGATTCGGCACAAAAAGACACTGTTTTGGCTTTGAACACTCAGCTCAATCGTCTGCAAAATGATTTGTACACGCAGTTAAATGATATTCGTGACGTCCTTCATCAAAGTTTGACGGATAGTCGTGACCGCTCAGACCGCCGTTTAGAGCTTATCAATAGCAACTTGACCCAGTCTGTCAAAGAAATGCAAGAATCTAATGAAAAACGTCTGGAAGAAATGCGTCAAACGGTTGAAGAAAAATTGGAGCAAACCTTGCAAAATCGCTTAAAAGCGTCATTTGAAACGGTTTCTAAGCAGTTGGAATCTGTCAATCAAGGTCTAGGTGAGATGAAAAATGTCGCCCAAGACGTTGGAACCTTGAACAAAGTGTTGTCAAATACCAAAACACGTGGGATTTTGGGGGAATTGCAGTTGGGACAAATCATTGAGGACATCATGACCCCAAACCAATATGAGCGCGAATTTTCAACGGTTTCAGGTTCAAAAGAACGTGTCGAATATGCGATTAAATTACCAGGGGCTGGGGACGGTAGCTATGTTTACTTGCCGATTGACTCAAAATTTCCTTTGGAAGATTATTACCGCCTAGAAGATGCTTACGAAAGCGGGGATAAAGAACAAATTGAGCAGCACCGCAAATCCTTGTTAAATAGCATCAAGCGTTTCGCCAAGGATATCAATAACAAATACCTTAACCCGCCTGAAACCACTAATTTCGGCATTATGTTTTTACCAACAGAGGGCTTGTATTCAGAAGTGGTGCGCAATGCCGCCTTTTTTGACAGCCTAAGACGAGATGAAAATATCGTTGTGGCTGGTCCAACAACCTTGTCAGCTTTGCTAAATTCATTGTCAGTTGGTTTCAAGACACTTAATATTCAAAAAAATGCCGATGATATCAGCAAGATTTTAGGTAATGTCAAGGTAGAGTTTGGTAAATTTGGTCAAATGTTGGCGAAAGCTCAAAAACAAATCAATACCGCTAATCATACGTTGAACAGCCTGATTTCCACACGAACCAATGCCATTATACGTGCTTTAAATACCGTTGAAACCTATCAAGACCAAGCAACCGCACGTTTGCTGGACCTCCCACCATTAGAAGACGAGGAAAATCATGAAAATTAATCAAATGAAAAAAGACGAGCTCTTTGAAGGGTTTTATTTAATAAAATCAGCAGAACTCCGCAAAACAAGGGCAGGCAAAGATTACCTTGCCTTTATTTTTCAAGATGATACGGGTGAAATCTCGGGTAATTTATGGGATGCCCAGCCTTATAATGTCGAAGAATTTGTCGCTGGAAAAGTGGTTCACATGAAAGGTAGACGCGAAGTGTATAACGGCACCCCACAAGTCAATCAGATTACCTTGCGTAACACGCGTGAAGGCGAGCCAAATAACCCAAGTGATTTTCGTGAAAAACCACCTGTCAATCCCTCAGACGTGAGAGAGTACTTGGAGCAGATGATTTTTAAAATCGAAAATGCAGTGTGGCAGCGTGTTGTTCGTGCTCTCTATCGCAAATACGACAAGGCTTTCTTCAGTTATCCAGCAGCTAAAACCAATCACCATGCCTTTGAATCTGGCCTAGCCTATCACACGGCGACCATGGTGCGTTTGGCCGACGCTATCGGTGATGTTTACCCACAACTGAACAAGAGTTTGTTGTATGCAGGGATTATGCTTCATGATTTAGGCAAAGTCATTGAATTGACAGGGCTTGACAACACCGAATACACCGTGCGCGGTAACTTAATCGGACACATTTCCCTCATTGATGAAGAAATTACCAAGGTTTTGATGGAATTAAATATCGATGACACCAAAGAAGAAGTCATTCTCTTGCGTCATGTGGTACTTAGTCACCATGGTTTGTTAGAATACGGTAGTCCCGTTCGTCCACGAGTCATGGAAGCCGAAATCATTCACATGATTGATAATATTGACGCTGAAATGATGATGATGACCACCGCTTTAAGCCGTGTTGACAACGGCGAAATGACAAGCCGAATTTTTGCCATGGATAATCGCTCATTTTATAAGCCTAACTTAAAATAAGTGATAAAAAACGGACTTTTTACGAAAAAAAGTTCGTTTTTTCGGTTTCTTATGATATAATGACAAAAAATAGACTAAAAATGGAGAAATTATGAAATTACGACGTAGTGAACGCATGGTTGTCATCTCCAACTACCTGATAAACAACCCGCATCAATTGACCAGCTTAAACACGTTTGCTGAGAAATACGAGGCTGCTAAATCGTCTATTTCTGAAGATATTGCGATTATTAAAAAAGCTTTTGAAGAATCAGGTCTTGGAGATATCGAAACAGTTACTGGAGCTAGTGGAGGTGTGATTTTTACACCTGGCATCTCTGACACAGAAGCAAGAGAAGTGGTCGAAGATTTGTGCCAACGCCTTTCAGAAAGTAGCCGTATTTTGCCTGGGGGCTATATTTATTTGTCAGATTTGTTGAGCACTCCCAAGATATTGCAAAATGTTGGTCGTATAATTGCAAACGCATTCAAAGGTAAGCAGATTGATGCTGTTATGACCGTTGCTACAAAAGGCGTTCCTTTGGCAAATGCTGTTGCAAATGTTTTGAATGTGCCTTTTGTCATTGTGCGTCGCGACCTCAAAATCACAGAAGGTTCAACCGTATCTGTCAATTATGCGAGTGGCTCAAGTGACCGCATTGAAAAAATGTTTCTGTCAAAACGAAGCTTAAAACCTAATAGCCGTGTCTTAATCGTGGATGATTTCCTAAAAGGTGGGGGAACCATTACAGGTATGGTCAGCCTTTTGAAAGAGTTTGACAGCACGCTGGTCGGAGTTGCCGTCTTTTCAGAAAATGCTCAAGAAAAACGCGAGCAGATGACTTACAAATCATTGCTGAAAGTATCCGAAATTGATGTCAAAAATAACCACGTCAAAGTTGAAATCGGTAATATCTTTGATAACGAATAAAGGGCTTGCCCTTTTTTGTTTTATCAAGCTAGAGAACACATAACAGTTGACTTTGTCAGGATAATGTGGTAATATAATCGTCGGTACTTTTTACTTTTGGTCTCTCCAGAGTGTACAGAGACGTGCTGACAAATGTTGCAAAGTACACATATCCTACTAAAAGCTGTCACCAAGTTTTTAGTTAACCAAAATAAAAATCTTACAGGAGAAAAGTAGATGCCTACAATCAACCAGTTGGTACGTAAACCACGTAAATCTAAAGTTGTAAAATCTAATTCACCAGCGTTAAACGTTGGCTACAACAGCCACAAAAAAGTTCAAACAAACGTACATGCTCCACAAAAACGTGGTGTTGCAACACGTGTTGGAACTATGACACCTAAAAAACCTAACTCAGCCCTTCGTAAATTCGCTCGTGTACGCTTGAGCAACCTTATCGAAGTTACTGCTTACATCCCAGGTATTGGACACAACCTTCAAGAACACAGTGTTGTTCTTATCCGTGGTGGACGTGTAAAAGACCTTCCAGGGGTACGTTACCATATCGTTCGTGGTGCACTTGATACTGCAGGTGTAGCTGACCGTAAACAAAGCCGTTCTAAATACGGTGCTAAACGTCCTAAAGGATAATAGAAGGGAGATAAGGAAGAATGAGTCGTAAAAATAGAGCGCCTAAACGCGAAGTATTACCAGATCCATTATATAATTCACAACTTGTAACACGTCTTATCAACCGTGTTATGCTTGACGGAAAACGCGGTACAGCTGCATCAATCGTTTATGATGCATTTGACCAAGTTAAAGAAGCTACTGGCAACGATGCATTGGAAGTATTCGAAACAGCTATGGAAAACATCATGCCTGTTCTTGAAGTACGTGCTCGTCGTGTTGGTGGTTCTAACTACCAAGTCCCAGTTGAAGTTCGTCCAGAACGTCGTACAACTCTAGGACTTCGTTGGTTGGTAACTGCATCTCGTGCTCGTGGTGAACACACTATGAAAGATCGTCTTGCAAAAGAAATCATGGATGCAGCTAACAACACTGGTGCTTCAGTTAAAAAACGTGAAGATACACACCGTATGGCAGAAGCAAACCGTGCCTTCGCACACTTCCGCTGGTAATCTTTTCAAGATAAGATTTTCTTATCTGTTTTACATATTAAGAGATTCCTTATTATTGGGCTTTTAATATTAAAAATAGCATAAAAAATAATTAGAACGGGTAGGTTTTGCCTATCCGTTCTAAAAGTATGCTATAATAGAATAGTAAACTAAATTTTTATATAGGAGAATAAAATGGCTCGCGAATTTTCACTAGAAAAAACTCGTAACATTGGTATCATGGCTCACGTTGATGCTGGTAAAACAACAACAACAGAGCGTATTCTTTACTATACTGGTAAAATCCACAAAATTGGTGAAACACACGAAGGTGCTTCACAAATGGACTGGATGGAACAAGAACAAGAACGTGGTATCACAATCACTTCAGCTGCGACAACAGCACAATGGAACGGACACCGTGTTAACATCATTGACACACCAGGACACGTGGACTTCACTATCGAAGTACAACGTTCACTTCGTGTTCTTGACGGTGCGGTAACCGTTCTTGACTCACAATCAGGTGTAGAACCTCAAACTGAAACAGTTTGGCGTCAAGCTACTGAATACGGAGTTCCTCGTATCGTATTTGCCAACAAAATGGATAAAATCGGTGCTGATTTCCTTTACTCAGTAAGCACACTTCATGATCGTCTTCAAGCAAACGCTCACCCAATTCAATTGCCAATCGGTGCAGAAGATGACTTCCGTGGTATCATTGACTTGATCAAAATGAAAGCGGAAATCTACACTAACGACCTTGGTACTGATATCCTTGAAGAAGATATCCCAGCTGAATACGTTGATCAAGCAAACGAATACCGTGAAAAATTGGTTGAAGCCGTTGCTGAAACTGACGAAGACTTGATGATGAAATACCTTGAAGGTGAAGAAATCACAAACGACGAGTTGAAAGCTGCTATCCGTAAAGCAACTATCAACGTTGAATTCTTCCCAGTACTTTGTGGTTCAGCCTTCAAAAACAAAGGGGTTCAATTGATGTTGGATGCGGTTATTGATTACCTTCCAAGCCCACTTGATATCCCAGCTATCAAAGGTGTTAACCCAGATACAGGTGAAGAAGAAGAACGTCCAGCTTCTGATGACGAACCATTTGCGGCTCTTGCCTTCAAGATCATGACTGACCCATTCGTAGGTCGTTTGACATTCTTCCGTGTTTACTCAGGTGTATTGAACAGCGGTTCATACGTGTTGAATACTTCAAAAGGTAAACGCGAACGTATCGGACGTATCCTTCAAATGCACGCTAACAGCCGTCACGAAATTGAAACAGTTTACTCAGGTGATATCGCTGCCGCTGTTGGTTTGAAAGACACTACAACTGGTGACTCATTGACAGATGAAAAAGCTAAAATTATCCTTGAATCAATCGACGTTCCAGAACCAGTTATCCAATTGATGGTTGAGCCTAAATCTAAAGCTGACCAAGATAAAATGGGTATCGCCCTTCAAAAACTTGCTGAAGAAGACCCAACTTTCCGTGTTGAAACAAACGTTGAAACTGGTGAAACAGTTATCTCTGGTATGGGTGAGCTTCACCTTGACGTCCTTGTTGACCGTATGAAACGTGAATTCAAAGTTGAAGCAAACGTTGGTGCGCCTCAAGTTTCTTACCGTGAAACATTCCGCAAACCAACACAAGCACGTGGATTCTTCAAACGCCAATCAGGTGGTAAAGGTCAATTCGGTGACGTTTGGATTGAATTCACACCAAACGAAGAAGGTAAAGGTTTCGAATTCGAAAACGCTATTGTCGGTGGTGTGGTTCCACGTGAATTCATCCCTGCAGTAGAAAAAGGACTTCAAGAATCTATGGCAAACGGTGTTCTTGCTGGTTACCCAATGGTTGATGTTAAAGCTAAATTGTATGATGGTTCATACCACGATGTCGACTCATCTGAAACTGCCTTCAAGATCGCTGCATCACTTGCACTTAAAGAAGCTGCTAAGACTGCAGAACCAGTTATTCTTGAACCAATGATGCTTGTTACTATCACAGCACCTGAAGAAAACCTTGGTGATGTTATGGGACACGTAACAGCTCGTCGTGGACGTGTTGACGGTATGGAAGCACACGGTAACAGCCAAATCGTTCGTGCCTTCGTTCCATTGGCAGAAATGTTTGGTTACGCAACAGTTCTTCGTTCTGCAACTCAAGGACGTGGAACATTCATGATGGTATTTGACCACTATGAAGATGTACCAAAATCTGTTCAAGAAGAAATCATTAAGAAAAATTCTGGTGAATAATTGAATATTAAAGGGAATGCTTTCATAGCATTCCTTTTTTGCTCTGAAATATTTGCAATTTTGGCGAAATAATTATATAATACTAACGTTGAAGGATTAATTTTACTTGTATAAGTTAATCTTTTCACAATTGTCTAAAAGGGTAACCTTTTAAAATAAATTTTCTTGATTTTCATAAGGAGGAAATCACTAATGGTAGTTAAAGTTGGTATTAACGGTTTCGGCCGTATCGGTCGTCTTGCATTCCGTCGTATCCAAAACGTTGAAGGTGTTGAAGTAGCTCGTATTAACGACCTTACTGACCCAGCAATGCTTGCACACTTGTTGAAATATGATACAACTCAAGGTCGTTTCGCTGGTTCAGTTGTTGTTAAAGATGGTGGATTCGAAGTTAACGGTCAATTCGTTAAAGTTTCTGCAGAACGTGATCCAGAACAAATCGACTGGGCTAACGATGGTGTAGAAATCGTTCTTGAAGCAACTGGTTTCTTTGCTACTAAAGCTGCAGCTGAAAAACACTTGCACGAAGGCGGAGCTAAAAAAGTTGTTATCACTGCTCCTGGTGGATCAGATGTTAAAACTGTTGTATATAACACTAACCACGAAATCCTTGATGGTACTGAAACAGTTATCTCAGCTGGTTCATGTACAACAAACTGTCTTGCACCAATGGCAGACGCTATGAACAAAGCATTCGGTCTTAAAGTTGGTACAATGACTACAGTTCACGCTTACACTGGTGACCAAATGACTCTTGACGCTCCACACCCTAAAGGTGACTTCCGTCGTGCTCGTGCAGCTGCTGAAAACATCGTTCCTAACTCAACTGGTGCTGCTAAAGCAATCGGTCTTGTTATCCCAGAATTGAACGGCAAACTTCAAGGTCACGCACAACGTGTACCAGTTCCAACTGGATCACTTACTGAACTTGTTTCAGTTCTTGACAAAAAAGTAACTGTTGAAGAAGTAAACGCTGCTATGCAAGCTGCTGCAACTGAATCATTCGGTTACAATACTGACCCAATCGTTTCACGCGATATCGTTGGTATCTCTTACGGTTCATTGTTTGACGCAACTCAAACAGAAGTAACTGAAGCTGCTGATGGTACTCAATTGGTTAAAACAGTTTCATGGTACGACAACGAAATGTCTTACACTTCACAACTTGTTCGTACTCTTGAATACTTCGCAAAAATTGCTAAATAATTAATTGATTAGCATCTGAGAGGAGATTTTCTCCTCTCTTTTTTTGTTTCTGTGTAGAATTGAGCTAAGATACTGTCTGATTTGAATATCAAGAGATGGTAAAATATAGTGATTTTGCTATCTCTTTTATTTTT
>NZ_DEQF01000009.1:0-6122 GCF_002360305.1 Streptococcus sp. UBA3373
CAGAAATTATAGAGCCGAAAAAAGCAGTCTTGTCGATAGGCAAGGCTGCTTTTTGTGTTGTTAAGATCATCAAAAAAACCACCTCAACTATGAGGCGGACATGCTTAGAAATGTTTCTGAATCCATTGCGAAATCAATTTTCGTTCTTCAATCCAAAGCGGTCTATCATCGTAATCATAGGTGCGATTTGTCAAAAAAATCGCTGCTTTTTGCTCCTTGCGATTAATGGCGATATAAGGTCCAGTATAGCCTGTATGGTCCAACCAGTCCCCTTCCTTGTTCCAAGCTAGAGAGCGCTCCTTTGCCGTACTGCTAAAATTACGCCAAATGCCACGAGCAAAGTCGTCCGTCAAATAATGCTGGCAGAACACTTCCAAATCCTTGACCGTTGAAAACAAGCCCGCAGAACCTGAGTGATGGCCCAAAACCTTAGCTTTGGGATCATGAACCATACCGTCCGTAACACCTGAAAGCGTTGGAACCGCCCCTTTTACAGGACCAAAGCTGGTCTTTTCCATCCCAAAAGGCTGGAAAACAAGCTCCTTGAAAATCTCATCCAAGGATTGCCCCAACTGGTATTCTAACATGAAACCTAGCAGCAAAAAGTTAATGTCGGTGTACAAAAAAGCTTTAGAGTCGGTCACTCGAATGTGATTGATAGCCGCTTTCAACTCCTGTGCGTTTAGCTTATCACGGTTAGGAATAAAAGGATCAATGCCACTGCCATGGGTTAAGAGTTGCCGCAAGGTCACCGTATTGTCCTGAAAATCAGGGTAACAGTGCACCAAAGGGGCGTCTAAATCCCAATTTTTCTCCTGCCAAAGCGAAATCATCACCGTTCCCACACCGACAACTTTTGATACTGAGGCTAAATCGTAAATGCGATTGGGTTGAACAGGTGTTTTCCCATCAATTGTACCAATGTAATGCTCCGTCCACTGACCATTTTTAAAAAGAGCCACAGAGGCTCCATTGTAAATATGACGTGTCATTTGGTCATGGACAATATCTAATAAATCCATCACTTTGTAAACCAAATTTCAATGCGATTAGGGTCTGAAAGTACAAGGACTTTTTCTTTTTTGTCTAAGTAAACCTCTTGACCCTTTTGTTCTAGAAAATCAGACAAGTGTTTCAAATCATAGTCTTGGGGTACTTGGCATTCCAAAATCTCCAAATCCCATGTTTCATGCGGTTCTACTGTCAAATCAGGTCCACTGGCCTGAACAAAACGCATATCCACAAGAAATTCCCCAGCAAAAACATCGTCGTAGAAAGCACGTGCTGCAGCTTCATCAGCGACATTAAGCGTGATTTGCTCAAATTGAAAATCTGAAACGATAGCCAAGTCTCCGTTTTGAGGGAAGCTCTTTGGCTCAATTTCTTTCAAAGTGGCTACATCGTCTTCTGCGTGCAGCAAGAAGAGATCACCTTCTGGAGAAATCGTTTCAAAAGCGAAACCTTTGTCGCCTTCAAACAAACGTTCAACAACAACACCATTTCCTAAAACAGCCAATAACTCGTTTGCATTTGGGAGTTTAACGACCAGTTGATTGGTCTTTTTAGTGCCCTCTACAGCTCTTGTACGGGGATGTGGCGATTCTTCAATGATGAAACTAGCCTTTTTATTTTTAGCTGAAAAAATAGCAAGGGCGTTCTCCTCAACTACCAATTTAAATCCTAGTCGTTTGTAAAAATCAATATTGTGGTCACGGTTATTCACGCGTAAAACGGGGTGTTTAAAGGTGATGCCGTCAAATAATGTCATTTATCTCTCCTTGCTATGTTGTGTAATGCCAAAAGCATCTCTTATATAAGCGGCTACTCTATTGTAGAAAAAAAAATAGCATTTGACAAGAAATTATGTGCTTTTTAGGCTCTATAATTTCTGTAGTAGACACTACCAGCCAGAGATGACTCTTGAATGCCCATAAACGTTAATATAATCGTGTTGATTAACGCTTTGAGAATTGTAGCTTTCTTAAGATCCTTTTTTATCTCATTTATCATTCTTTGATAAATGTCAGTAATACCAAGCACCTATTAGAGACTTTATTCGTTTATTATCTAACCTATTATTTCAGACCACGGGTTATCAAGAGATTATCAAAAATGAGTTTTCGAAACTTATGTAATTGATAAACTAGAATAGCAATGTTAATCATAAAAGTCAATTTGATAGATTAGATTTTTTGTCTCTTAATAATTTTTCAATTTTATCAACATGATACTTCCAATACAATAAACCAATGATTGTAATAGGTATTTCTAGCAAAACAAAACGGATTGCTATAGTAAAACTCAAGCCAACAACCAGCATATATGCCATTTCAACTATACTAGATATTAAAAATATAGTAAGTACTTGGATATAGATGTTTTTTCTGAAATTTGATGGAGTATTTAAATAATAACTCTAAAGCAAACACTTCAACATATCCGAATATTATGAATATAATAATATTGATCCAAGACGTTAAACTTGAATTTATGAGAGTAAAATATAGATTGTAGATTGCACCAATGCAAAGCAAGAGTAGAAGTTTTTTTAAGTATTTCACCACTAATCCTCTAGGTTTCCTCCTTATTAAAATTTGTCACGTTTGACATTATTAGTATAGCTCCATCAATAAAATTTATATTCTTTTGGCCTATAAGTTGCAAAAATCAACATATAAGATGCACAGAGGAGATTCTTCCCAAAAAAGAAAAAAACAATTTGGTTCTCTCTTGATGTTAGCTGAGGTCACCCCACTACAGTTGACAAGGAGCCACTTTTTAGCAAAAGAAAAAGAGCCTAAACAGGCTCTTAAAAAACAGGTATTATAAATACAAGAATTTGAATAGGCAAACGGCTGCAATAGCTGCAAGAATTGGAGCTACTACTGGTACCCAAGCATACCACCATTTAGAATCACCCTTGTGTTCACCAAGAACTGATTTTGGAAGCAAAGCATGGACAATACGTGGACCAAGGTCACGCGCTGGGTTAAGACCTGGACCTGTAGGACCTCCAAGTGAAGCCACCAAAGTCATTACAAGGAAACCAAGACCCAAGTGTGCTACTGCAAGTGATCCTGTTGTGTAAGGAACTACTTGGCTTGTTGCTGTTGTCACATCATAACCGTAAGTTGTCAAGCGTGTGATCAATTCAGCACCAAAGTAGTTTTTCGTCAAAGCCATAGCGCCAAAGAATAGGACAAATGAACCTAAGAATTCGTTTAGGAAACCATTGATCCAAGCAGCTTTGTGGCTTGCTTGTGTGCCATCGTCAACAGCTGAAATAGTTGAGAATGAACCAAGAATAGCATTTGGGTTTTCTGTTTTGAGGTAGAAAGGTTTATGAGTCATCACAACAAGCAATTGACCGCACATTGCACCTAAGAATTGAGCAAGAATATATTGTGGAACGTGAGCCCAATCAAATAAACCAGAAATAGCAAGTGCCAAAGTAAAGGCTGGGTTAATGTGGTTTCCTGAAACATTACCAAACATAAGTGCTGGAATCATCACACCAAATCCATAACCAACGGCAATGATAATCCAACCAGATCTGTATCCTTTTGTCCCTTTAAGTTCAACGTTAGCAACAGCACCATTTCCAAGGATAATAAGGAATGCCGTCCCGATAAATTCTGTGATGTATTTCACAGTCCATGTAACATCCATGTGTCTTTTGTTTCCTCCAAAATTATAGTTTAGACAAGTATCATTTTATCAAGTATAATAGACAATGTAAAGGCTCTCTTTAAAATAAAAACGTTTACTTTTATAGAAAGGAAGTTTCATGAAATACAATCAATTCTCTTTCATCCCAAGACCTGTCGCCATTGTTGAACAAGAATTGCAAGCCTTAGGATTTGACCTCAACCAAAAGCATGAAGACAAGATGGCTTTGGAAAATTTCTGCCGCAAAATCTTCTTTAACTATGAGGATACGGACTATCCACTCCACAATCTTTTGGCTGATTTTGGCACAGATTTGCTGACCTTTTTCCAATCTGATGCGCCTTTGACAACGGATATTTTCAACACCGTTGCACTGCAATTGCTGGGCTTTATTCCTCATGTGGATTTCACAGATACGAATGCATTTGTAGAAAAAATAGCCTTTCCTGTGCATTATCAAAAAGGGCATATGCTTGAGACGCTTTACCATCTACTAGCCAGCCGAAATAAATCTGGCATGACCTTACTAGATGATGTGGTTAGTCGTGGGCTTATCCCCGTTGACAATGACTACCACTTTTTTAATGGCAAATCTCTAGCTACCTTTGATACGACAGATGTCGTCCGTGAGATTGTTTATGTGCAAGCTCCGATTGACACGGACCAAAACGGTAAAAGCGACTTGATTAAGGTTACTATTATTCGTGCAAAAAGCAAGCACCCCTTACCAACCATGATGACAGCAAGCCCTTACCACGCAGGGACAAATGGCCTTGCTAATGACAAAAAATTGTACAAAATGAAAGGGGAATTAGCGGTTAAACCAGTGGGCAAGATAAACGTTGAAACGCATGATTTTGAGCCTTTAAACTTAGCTGACGAGGACCTGCCTGTTGGAAATAGTGAAGAAAGCTTCCACTTTATTGACCCCTACACCCTGAACGATTACTTCCTTGCGCGTGGTTTTGCAAATATCTATGTTTCAGGCGTCGGAACAGCGGGTTCTGATGGCTTTATGACCAGCGGCGACTATGCCCAAGTGGAAAGCTTTAAAGCGGTGATTGATTGGTTAAATGGCAGAGCGATTGCCTTTTCTAGCCATCGTCGCGACAAGAAAGTATTAGCAGATTGGGCTAGTGGCTTGGTGTGTACAACTGGGAAATCTTACCTAGGAACCATGTCAACGGCTCTTGCAACCACTGGTGTGGACGGTTTGAAGGTTATTATTTCCGAGTCAGCTATTTCATCTTGGTATGATTATTACCGTGAAAATGGTCTTGTTTGCAGCCCTGGTGGCTATCCTGGTGAGGACCTTGACGTATTGACCGAATTAACCTATTCACGCAATTTATTGGCTGGAGATTACCTCCGTCACAATGCGCATTACCAAGACTTGCTTGATGCTCAATCCGCTCAATTGGACCGCACGTTTGGGGATTACAATCAATTTTGGCATGACCGCAATTATCTACCACACGCTGATAAGGTACAGGCGACTTGCGTCTTTACTCACGGGCTTCAGGACTGGAATGTCAAGCCGCGCCATGTTTTCAACATTTTCAATGCTCTGCCTGACACGGTCGAAAAACACGCCTTTTTACACCATGGCGAGCACGTTTACATGCACAATTGGCAATCCATTGATTTTCGTGAAAGCATGAATGCCTTGCTTTCAGAAAAAATGCTCGGTCAAGACAATCACTTTACGCTACCGACGGTTGTTTGGCAAGATAATAGCCAACCACAAAGATGGGAAAAATTGGACACATTTGGTAGTGACAAACAAGTGACCCTTGCTCTTGGTAGTGAAGAGCGAGTCATTGATAACCAGTATGACGAAGCTGATTTTGAACGTTATGGCAAGCAGTTTAGAACATTTAAAAAAGACTTGTTTGCTGGCAAAGCCAATAGCATTTGCCTTGATTTTCCAGTGGAAGATAGCTGGCGTATCAACGGTCAAATGACCCTGCATCTGAAAGTGAAATCAAGTGTCAATAAGGGTATCTTGTCTGCTCAGGTACTTGATTACGGTGAGAAAAAACGTTTCAAAGACCTGCCAGCTGTCCTTGGTTTACACGCCATTGACAATGGACACAATTTCTCTCGCGAGGCTCTCAAAGAATTGCCATTTACTAAAACACCTGAGCGTGTGATTACGAAAGGGCTTATGAACCTGCAAAATCGCACGGATCTCATGACTATTGAGGACGTTACTGCTGATAAGTGGATGTGCTTTGACTTGACCTTGCAACCAAGCCTTTACCAACTAGAAAAGGGCGATACGCTGCGTGTCTTGCTTTACACCACTGATTTTGAACATACGATTCGTGATAATAGCAAGTACCACTTAACCGTGGATTTAAGCCAGTCATACTTGCATTTGCCTATCGATGACTAACACAAAAAGAAGTCAAATCTGATATTTGACTTCTTTGGCTCTATAATTTCTGTAG
>NZ_DEQF01000011.1:0-79608 GCF_002360305.1 Streptococcus sp. UBA3373
CGTTGACGTGACATAATGGTCATACGGATAGTATTTGAAATAAGGAAGATTGCGACAAGCACAAGAAGGACGATACCAGCAAATCCCCATGTTCGAATGTATTTTGC
This sequence comes from Streptococcus sp. UBA3373, assembly GCF_002360305.1. Taxonomy (NCBI): domain Bacteria; kingdom Bacillati; phylum Bacillota; class Bacilli; order Lactobacillales; family Streptococcaceae; genus Streptococcus; species Streptococcus sp. UBA3373. The sequence goes on from NZ_DEQF01000011.1 coordinate 108, forward strand.
AATTTTGAACAATTGGTCTGAATCTGAACCACCGTAATCAACGGATTCAACACCACTGATTTTTGAGATTTTATCAGCTACTTTTTTAACATGAGATGGTGAGTTAGCTTCTACGATATAAACATCTTGTAGAGGATTAGAATCGCCATCAAAGAGTTTCCAATCGTCCCCGTAGGTTTCTTGCAATTTAGCTAGCTGTTCATCTTTACTTGAATAAGTAACCTTCTTAACACCTGAAATCTTGTTGATTTGGTCATAGACTTGGTGGTAAGCATCATTTGAGACGGTTTCGCCAGCTTCATTAGTCTTAGTTTCAAAGTTATCTGTCGAATCCACATCAAGGTAAACATTGATTTGAATGTTGTTTTCAATACCTGATGCCAAACGCTCCACATTTAATAGCACTGCTGCAAAGACACCGACAAGTGTCAAGGTAATGGCAACCGTACTAACCGAAGCAATTGTCATCCAAATATTACGCTTTAAACTTTTTATGGATTCCCACAAATGACGGAAAAAATTTCTAATCATCGTAACCGTATTCTCCTTCCTCTTCATCACGAACAATGCGACCATTCTCAATCGCGATAACACGATGGCGAAGGGTATCAACAATTTGCTTATTGTGAGTAGCCATTAAAATGGTTGTTCCTTGAAGATTGATACGTTCTAACAACTGCATGATTTCCCATGAAATTTCAGGATCCAAGTTCCCAGTCGGTTCGTCAGCGATCAAGACTTTTGGATTGTTAACAATCGCACGAGCGATAGCAACACGTTGTTGCTCACCACCTGACAATTGGTGTGGGAAAGAACGCATTTTGTGTTTTAGACCAACCAAGTCTAACACTTCAGGAACACGTTTTTTAATATCACGTGGCTTTTCTCCAATAACTTGCATGGCATAAGCCACATTTTCAAACACAGTCTTTTTAGGAAGGAGTTTGTAGTCTTGGAAAACCACCCCGATACTACGACGTAGCATAGGAATATCACGTCGTCTTAATTTATTCAAATCAAATTTGCCGACCTTGATTGTCCCTGCTGTCGCTTTTTCTTCACGATAGAGTAACTTAATAAAAGTGGACTTACCCGCACCTGAAGGACCAACAATATATACAAATTCACCTTGGTTGACTTTTACATTGATATCTCTCAAGGCAGTGGTTGATCGGCGATACTTTTTGTCCACACCATTCATTTCAATTAGTGCCATTTATATTTTCCTTTACGATTTAATCATCCTAAAAAACTTACAGTTTTCCTAGTCAATACGCCATTTCAGATAGGCATCAATGAAACCATCAATGTCACCATCCATCACTTTATCAACTTGTGCCACTTCATATCCTGTGCGATGATCTTTAACCATCGTATAGGGGGTAAACACATAAGAACGGATTTGACTTCCCCATGTGATTTCTTTTTTATCACCCTTCAAAGCATCAACTTCTTGTGCTTTTTTCTCTTGCTCAAGCTGATAAAGTTTCGCCTGCAACATCTTCATCGCACGGTCACGGTTACCATATTGAGTACGGTCAACGGTTGACGACACCACGATTCCTGTTGGAATATGGGTCAAACGAACCCCTGTTGATACCTTGTTGACGTTTTGTCCACCAGCACCACCAGAACGGAAAGTATCCATTTTGATGTCGTCATCACGAATTTCCACTTCAATCGTATCATCCAATTCTGGCATTACTTCGACTGAACTAAATGACGTGTGGCGACGTTTGGCTGAGTCAAATGGAGAGATACGCACCAAACGGTGTACACCCATTTCAGACTTCAACAGTCCGTAAGCATTTGGCCCTTCAAAAAACAAAGTAACAGACTTAATACCCGCTTCATCCCCTGCTTGGTAATCAAGCGTTTCAACTTTAAAGCCTTTGGCATTACCATAACGGGTGTACATACGAAAGAGCATATCTGCCCAATCCTGCGCCTCGGTACCACCTGAACCTGGGTGAATTTCCAAAATCGCATTGTTGCGGTCATAAGGCTCTGATAACAACAAGGTCATCTCATAGCCTGTCATGATTTTATCAAGCTTTTCTAAACTTTCTTCTAAATCAGACTGAACCGAACTATCCTCATCCAACATTTCCAAATAAAGCTCTGTTTCATCAGACAACTCTTGCATGGTATTAAAAGTGTCATATTTTTGCTTGAGTTCGTTGAGTTCTTGAGAGGTTTTCTGGGCTGCAATATTGTCATCCCAAAAATCAGGCTCCGTCATTTTATTTTCAAGAAGTGCGATATCTTCTTCCAGACGGTCTAAGTCAAAGAGACCTCCTGAAGCTAGTCAACTTCTCTTGGTTTTCTACTATTTTTTGGCGAATTTCAGCCACTTCCATGAGCATACTCCTTTATTCATTACTTCTTCCTATTCTATCACAAAGGAAGCAAAATTACCATTATAGGTGCCAGAAAGGGTTTTCCTATTGACTATTTAGCTGCTAATTCAGCAGACTAACACAATAGTACCAAAAAGGCATTTGGCAATCACAACAAGAAAATGACAAATGGATAACAAAACATCACACCACCATGACGACACCACTAACCACCCGCATAGCGGGTGGTTTATTTGTCACGCACCTTGCGGAGCGTGACGGACTGAAAGTCACATAACAAAAGAATCAGATTGCTTAGCAGTCTGATTCTTTTGTTATTATTTAGAAATCTCTAAATGGCTTTTTCATCTTGTCCAAGTGCACGTTGAATAGCTTTGACAATTTCGGTCAAGACAAGCATCATCAAACTACCAATGATAACGGCAGTCCATTGACCCACGCTCAAGTGAGAAACGTGGAACAATTGATTAAATCCTGGCACAACGATGGTTACCATCAAGAGCAAGAAGGCCACTGGGATAGCCCGGTTGAAGGTTCTATTTCTAAAGGCACCAACAGTAAAGATTGATTGGTAAACGGACTTAACGTTGAAGGCGTGGACTAATTGGATAAGACCAAGTGTCGCAAAGGCCATTGTCAAGGCATCTTCGTGTACCATGTGAGCTTGTGAGTGTTCTGGGAACATGATTGCCCAACCATAAATGGCAAGGACAAGCAAGGTTTGGAAAATACCTTGATAGATAATAGCTCCCATAACCCCACCGTCAAAGAAGTTGGATTGACGTCCACGAGGTTTGTGTTTCATAACGCCAGGTTCAGCAGGTTCTACACCCAAGGCGATGGCTGGTAGCGTATCGGTTACCAAGTTAATCCAAAGCAAATGAACGGGTTGAAGCACATCCCAACCAAACAAGGTCGCAAAGAAGATGGTAAGCACTTCGGCCATATTGGCTGAAAGAAGGTATTGAATGGATTTTTGAATGTTTGAGAAGACCTTACGTCCTTCTTCAACAGCAACAATGATTGTCGCAAAGTTATCATCGGCAAGGACCATATCAGAAGCACCTTTTGCCACTTCTGTACCCGTAATCCCCATACCGATACCAATATCAGCTGTTTTCAACGATGGCGCATCATTGACACCATCACCAGTCATAGCAACAACTTTACCTTCATTTTGCCAAGCTTTAACGATACGCACCTTGTGTTCTGGTGACACACGCGCATAAACAGAATATTGTTTAAAGACTTTTTGGAATTCGTCGTCAGACAATTCGTTGAGTTCAGCACCAGTAAAGACATGGTTTTGGCCGTCATCTTCGATAATGCCTAGACGTTTAGCAATAGCTTCCGCAGTATCTTGGTGGTCCCCGGTAATCATGATAGGACGAATACCAGCTTCCTTGGCTACCTTAACAGCTTTGGCAGCTTCAGGACGTTCTGGGTCAATCATACCGACAAGACCTGCAAAAATCAAATCTGATTCCACATTTTTGGAATCCAAACTTGGAATTTCAGGAATGTATTTGTAAGCCATCATCAATACACGAAGGGCTTGTTTAGCCAAGTCTGTATTGAGTGATAAGATAGTAGCTCTTTCGTCATCTGTAATAGCACGAACTTGGCCATTGTCCTCAATGCGAGTGACACGTTTTAAGAGTTGGTCAGGTGCCCCTTTAACCGCCACAAAGTAGCGTCCATCGGCTTCTTCGTGAATCGTTGACATCAACTTACGGTCAGAATCAAATGGCAATTCTGCCACACGAGGTTCGTTTTTAAGCACATCACGAACATCAAAGTCGTGGTCTAAACCAAATTGAACCAAGGCCGTTTCGGTTGGGTCACCAATGAGATTGCCTTCTGGGTCAATCTTGGTATCATTAGCAAAATTCATGATACGCAAGGTCTTATCATCAGCTGGAATCGTTGCTTTAGCGTCCAATAATTGGCCACTAGTGTAGATTTTTTCAACCGTCATTTGATTCATGGTCAATGTTCCGGTTTTATCTGAAGCGATAATTTCGGTTGAACCAAGGGTTTCAACGGCTGGCAATTTACGAACGATGGCATTGCGTTTGGCAAGGGTTGTTGTTCCCATTGACAAGACGATGGTTACAATAGCGGGTAGCCCTTCTGGAATAGCAGCAACCGCCAAGGCAACAGAAGTCATCAAGCCTTCAACAGGTTCTTCACCACGGATAAATACCCCGACGATAAAGGTCACGATAGCAATACCAACAACCAAGTAAGTAAGAACCTTAGACAATTGGTTCAAGTTTTGCTTCAATGGGGTGTCTGTTTCGTCTGCGTTGGCAAGCATATCAGCAATTTTACCAACTTCGGTGTAATGACCTGTATTGACAACAACCCCAACACCACGACCATAAGTCACGTTAGAGTTTTGGTAAGCCATGTTGACACGGTCACCAATACCAGCATCATCAGCCACTTTAATAGACAAACTCTTTTCAACTGGAACAGATTCCCCTGTCAGGGCAGCTTCTTCAATTTTTAAGGAAGCGACTTCTAACAAACGCATATCAGCAGGCACCACATCACCGGCCTCCAACATGACAATATCACCAGGAACCAATTCTCTCGAATCAATTTCAACGACATGTCCGTCACGGCTGACACGCGCCACTTGGCTAGACATATCTTTCAAAGCTTCAATGGCTGCTTCAGCTTGCCCTTCTTGATAAACCCCAAAAGCCGCATTAAGCACAACAACGGCTAGGATAATCAAAGCATCGGTAAGCCCTTCTGTTCCTTCAGTGATAACAGATAAGGCAGCTGCAACAAGCAAGATAATAATCATCAAGTCCTTGAATTGGTCAAGAAACTTAGCCAACAATGAGCGTTTCTGGGCTTCTTCAAGTTCGTTGTGACCATATTCATCTAAACGTTTTTTAGCTTCTGCCGCAGATAAACCGTCACGGGTGGTGTGCAAGGCGTCAAGCGTTTCGTCCTCGCTCTTCAAATAAAACAAATCTTTGCTTTGTTCTTTAGACAAAATAGTTTCCTCCTTCGGTCTTCTTTCCTAAATAGAAAAGAGACCTGTTTTAAAAAACAAGTCTCGCTGTTTAAGACATAGCCGGAAATTTCTTTCGTATTGACGACTAGGCCACGGGAATCCCCGTCTGCTACTCCCTTGATACATGGTCATAATACCAATTTTCAAGGCATTTGTCAACCAGCTTTCCCTATTTCAAAGCCTTATTGCCAGCGCAATTCTAGCTCGTAATCAGCCAAAGCAGACTCTCCCTCAAGGGCTTTTAAACAATAATGCAAGGTAACACTTTTCTTGTCGGGGTCAAAAACATAATGGCTGGTTTCTGTTTTAAAATGCTGGATACCAAGCGGCGTAGGAATCAAGACAACCGCAGGGTTTTGGGCATGAAATCGCATGATGGATTTTGGTGTGGAAAAACGCGTCATGACCAATTCCTCTTGATTGCACTTGATGATAACTTTCTCATCTTCTTCATTGACATAAGTCAAATAAAGGTATTGATTTTTTGGGGTTACGGTAACAGGATAACTTTCGTCAACCCACTCCACCTCGTTATCCATGATGATTTTATTGCGAATCTGTAATTGCATAATCCTCTCATCTGCCAAATCAACAGCTCCATCAATCTGGCAAATCCCTCTTTTCTATTACATGATAAGTCTCTTTCATTATACCTTTTAACGCTTGGAATGACAACTTTGGGCACAGAAGTCTGATATGCTTTGATTAGGGGTTTCCAGTCGTTTTTTGGTATAATGGGAGCATGAATGAAAAAGTATTTCGTGATCCTATTCACAATTATATAACGGTCAATCACCGCGTGGTTTATGATCTTATCAACACAGCAGAATTTCAACGTTTGCGTCGCATCAAGCAAGTCCCAACGACAGCCTTTACCTTTCATGGTGCCGAGCACAGCCGCTTTTCGCATTGTCTAGGCGTTTATGACATTGCTAGGCGTGTTACTGAGATTTTTGAGGAAAAATTTCCCGACATTTGGAACACTGATGAAAATCTTTTAACCATGGTGGCAGGGCTCTTGCACGATGTGGGGCACGGGGCCTATTCCCACACATTTGAAAAATTGTTTGGCACTGACCATGAAGCCTTCACTCAGGAAATCATTACCAATCCTGATACTGAAATCAACGCTATTTTGCGACGAGTGGCTCCTGATTTTCCAGAAAAAGTGGCTAGTGTCATCAACCACACCTATCCCAATAAACAAGTGGTGCAACTGATTTCTAGCCAAATTGACTGCGACCGCATGGACTATTTGCTTAGGGATTCTTATTACAGTGGCACAAAATACGGGCAATTTGATTTAACCCGCATTTTGCGTGTCATTCGTCCTGTCAAAAATGGTATTGTCTTTGAATACAATGGCATGCACGCCGTTGAGGACTACATTGTCAGTCGTTTTCAAATGTATATGCAAGTTTATTTTCACCCTGCCAGCCGTGGCATGGAAGTCTTACTACAAAATCTCTTGAAACGAGCCAAACGCCTTTATCAAAAAGACAGCCATTTCTTTAAGAAAACCGCTCTAAATCTCATTCCTTTTCTGGAAAATCGAGCGGATTTGTCGGATTATCTGGCTTTAGATGATGGCGTGATGAACACTTATTTTCAAGCTTGGATGGCTTCTGACGATGATATTTTAGCGGATTTAGCCAGTCGATTTGTCAACCGTAAAATTTTCAAATCCATCACCTTTGATGAGACAGCTGAAAAGCATTTGGATTGCTTGGTGAAGTTGATTGATTCAGTTGGTTTTGACCCTAAGTATTACACGGGTATTCATGCCAATTTTGATTTGCCTTATGACATTTACCGCCCTGAAAAAAAAGAACCACGAACAGATATTAACATGATTCGCAAAGATGGCTCTATCATCGAATTATCAACCGTATCACCTATCGTTAAGACCTTGTCAGGCACAACTTACGGTGATAGACGTTTCTATTTTCCAAAGGAAATGTTGCAGGCAAATGACCTCTTTACTGAGGACAAAGAGCAATTTATGAGTTACATTACCAACGACCATTTTGCTTACCACGACTAACCTTATTGTTAAAAACTGAAAAAGTGACGTATCTGTTAGAATCTCCATGACAAATACGGCACTTTTTAGTAAGATATATAGGTAGATTCTTCTAATTAGAAAGGATACCATACTCTATGTCAATTAAACTAGTTGCCGTTGATATTGACGGCACGCTTCTGACCAATGACCGCAAAATCACACCTGAGGTTTTTGAAGCTGTTCGAGACGCTAAAAAACAAGGGGTTAAGGTCGTTATCGCTACTGGACGTCCGATTGCTGGTGTTCAGACCTTACTGGACGACTTAAACTTAAAAGACACTGGCGATTATGTCATTACTTTTAATGGTGGCTTGGTGCAAGACACGGCCACAGGTGAGAACATCATCACAGAAGTCATGACCTATGATGACTATCTTGATATTGAATTTCTCAGCCGTAAGCTAAATGTCCATATGCACGCCATTACCAAAGAAGGGATTTTTACTGCCAATCGTAACATTGGAAAATACACCGTGCACGAATCAACCTTGGTCAATATGCCTATTTACTACCGCACACCAGAAGAAATGGGCGACAAGGAAATCATTAAAATGATGTTTATCGATGAGCCTGAAATTCTTGATGCAGCTATTGCTAAAATCCCACAAGAATTTTACGACAAATACACAATCGTGAAATCAACACCATTTTATTTGGAAATCTTAAACAAAACAGCCAGCAAGGGCAATGCCATCACACACCTTGCTGAAAAAATGGGACTTAGCCTTGACCAAACAATGGCCATCGGTGATGCTGAAAATGACCGAGCCATGTTGGAGGCAGTCGGCAATCCTGTTGTCATGGAAAATGGCACACCAGAACTCAAACAAATTGCCAAATATATCACCAAATCAAATGAAGAAAGCGGCGTTGCTTACGCCCTTAGAAAGTGGGTTTTAAAATAATGTATAGCTATAAAATCGGCATTTCTGCTGAAGAACACGACCAATTTGCCAAAGCAAGTGACCAAACCAATCTGTTGCAATCATCTAATTGGGCAAAAATCAAGGACAACTGGGACAATGAACGTCTTGGTTTCTACAAAGATGGCCAATTAGTGGCATCAGCATCTGTTCTCATCAAATCCTTGCCACTTGCCTTCACCATGCTTTACATTCCTCGCGGACCCATTATGGATTACAGTGACAAAGAATTAGTTGCCTTTGTCATCAACTCACTCAAAAAATTCGGAAAAACCAAACGTGCCCTCTTCATCAAAATTGACCCAGCTTTGTTGCTCAAACAATACAAAATCGGTGAAAACGTGGAAGAAAATGCAGAAACCCTTACGGCTATCGAAAACTTGAAGGCTGCAGGTTGTGAATGGACTGGACGCACAACAACGATTGCTGAAAGCATTCAACCGCGTTACCAAGCCAATGTCTATACCCAAGAAGACATGACTGCAACATTTCCTAAGCACACCAAACGCTTGATGAAAGATGCGATTCACCGTGGTGTGATAACTAGCCGTGGAAGCATCGATGATGTCAAAGCCTTTGCAGACGTCGTTGCTCTTACAGAAAATCGTAAAGGGGTTGCTCTTCGTAACGAAGATTATTTCCGCAAAATGATGGAAACTTACGGTGATGATGCTTACCTTCACCTTGCCAAAGTTAATTTACCAAAACGCCTAGCGGAATACAAAGAACAACTTGCTCAAATTGAAAAAGATTTAGCAGAAACAAAAGAAAACCAGAAAAAACGTTTGACCAAATTAACCCAACAAAAGAATTCTGTCACAAAATACATTGCAGAATTTGAAGAATTCGTTCAAAAATACCCAGATGAACTCATTATTGCAGGTATCTTGTCTGTATCATTTGGCAACGTCATGGAAATGCTTTACGCTGGTATGAATGATGAATTCAAAAAATTCTACCCACAATATTCACTCTATCCAAAAGCTTTTGAAGATGCCTACGCTGATGGCATCATTTGGGCAAATATGGGTGGTGTTGAAGGGACACTTGACGACGGTTTAACCAAATTTAAAACAAACTTCAACCCAACCATCGAAGAGTTCATTGGCGAATTCAACATTCCTGTCAACCGTGCTCTTTATGGGCTATCTAACCTTGCTTACAACATTCGCAAACAAAGGAGAAATGGCCATTAATGCCTCTTGAGATTATTGAAAAAGACGTTTTTAAGACTTTTTGTAACAGCGTTCCCTACAAATCATTCATGCAATCTAGCGAAATGGCGGAGCTGCTCAGCAAACGTGGTTATCAGGTTGCCTATCTTGGCTTTAAAGACCAAGGGCAATTGCAAGTAGCTGCTATCCTTTTTAGCTTGCCAATGACAGGGGGCTTGCACATGGAAATCAATTCCGGTCCCGTTTCACGCGATAAACGCTATTTAAAAGCCTTTTATCAGGAATTGCAGACCTACGCCAAAGAAAACGGTGCCCTTGAATTATTGGTGAAACCCTACGACACTTACCAACAATTCGACACCGATGGCAAGCCAACTGACCAAGAGCAAACCGCCTTGTTAGAGGATTTTCTCTCGCTTGGTTACCAGCATGACGGGCTTTTGACTGGCTACCCTGGTGGCGAACCTGATTGGCATTACCTCAAGGATTTGACAGACTTAGATGACAAATCCCTGCTCAAATCCTTCAGCAAAAAAGGACGTCCATTGGTTAAGAAAGCCAAGACCTTTGGCATTACGCTAAGAAAGCTTGACCGAGAGGAATTGCCTCTTTTTAAAGAAATCACTTCTGCTACCTCAGACCGTCGAGATTACATGGACAAATCCCTTGAATATTATCAAGATTTTTACGACAGTTTTGGGGATTCTTGTGAATTTATGGTAGCAAGCCTTAATTTTCAAGATTATCTAAATCATCTAGAAAATGACCAAGGCAAACTTAAGCAAAGAATAGCTAAACTCAAAGCTGATTTGGAGAAAAATCCTCATTCCGAGAAGAAACAAAATCAGCTGCGCGAATTAGCCAGCCAATCCGACACCTTTGACGTTCGTATTGCAGAAGCCAAAGCATTTATTGCCAAATACGGAACACAACACGTAACCTTGGCAGGTAGCCTCTTTGTTTACACCAAACAAGAAGCTGTCTACCTATTCTCAGGCTCTTATCCAGAATTTAATAAATTCTATGCACCTGCCTTGCTTCAGGAATACGTTATGTTGCAAGCCATCAAACGCGGCATTACCAATTATAATTTGCTTGGTATCACTGGAAATTTTGATGGTTCAGATGGTGTTTTACGCTTCAAACAAAACTACAATGGCTATATCACGCGTAAGATGGGAACTTTCCGCTATTACCCTCGACCGCTTAGATACAAGGCCATCCAACAAGTAAAAAGATTATTGGGACGCCAATAAAAGAAAACCTTGGAAATTGGTTTCCAAGGTTTTTTTGATACAAAAAATGACCTGCTAAAGACAGGCCATCTATTATGCTTCAACGTTTCTTGATTATTTAACGAAGTCAAGAAGAGCAAGGAAGCTTTCTGGTTCAAGTGAAGCACCACCAACAAGGGCACCGTCAACGTCTGGGCAAGCCATGTATGCTGCAACGTTTTCAGGTTTAACTGAACCACCGTATTGAACGCGAACTTTGTCAGCTACTGCTTGACCGAAGTCTGCTGCAACTGTGTCACGAACAACTTTACACATTTTTTGTGCGTCGTCTTGGCTAGCTGATTTACCAGTACCGATAGCCCAGATTGGTTCGTATGCGATAACAAGTGAAGAAACTTGTTCGTCAGTCAAGCCAGCAAGAGCAGCTGAAACTTGTCCACCTACGAATTCTGCAGCTTTACCTGCTTCGTAAGTTTCAAGAGTTTCACCACAGCAGATGATTGGAAGCATACCGTTAGCAAAGATAGCTTTTGCTTTTTTGTTGATGTCTTCATCTGTTTCGTGGAAGTATTCACGACGTTCTGAGTGACCGATTACAACGTAGTCAGTTCCCATTTCAGACAATACTTTAGGGCTGTTTTCACCAGTGAAAGCACCAGCATTTTCAAAGTAGCAGTTTTCAGCAGCAACTTTAAGTTCTGAACCTTTAGCTGCAGCAAGAACTGTTGAAAGGTCAAGTGCAGGAGCTGCGATACCAGCTTCAACAAGTTCTGATGAAGGCAATTTAGAAGCTACTGCTTCAACAAATGCTTTAGCTTCTTCTGGATTTTTGTTCATTTTCCAGTTACCAGCGATAAATGGTTTACGTGACATTTCACATACCTCTTCTATTTTTTTTTACTCCTTATTTTATCATATTTTCTGCAGGTTTGAAAGGTTCGACACTATTTTTAGAGAGGAAAGTCACAAAAAAAGAGCCCCTAACGGGACTCTCCACAATTACTATCTGACTAAATAATTGTTATCTGGGAACTTAATTAGTTAATTCAAATTAAGCTTCGATTTCTGAAACGATACCTGAACCAACAGTACGTCCACCTTCACGGATTGAGAATGTAGTACCTTGTTCAACGGCAATTGGGTGAATCAATTCAACGTCGATAGTTACGTTATCACCAGGCATTACCATTTCAGTACCTGCTGGAAGTTCGATTGAACCTGTAACGTCAGTTGTACGGAAGTAGAATTGAGGACGGTAGTTGTTGAAGAATGGAGTGTGGCGTCCACCTTCTTCTTTAGTAAGGATGTAAACTTCACCTTTGAATTTAGTGTGTGGGTGGATTGAACCTGGTTTAGCAAGAACTTGACCACGTTCGATTTCATCACGTTGGATACCACGAAGAAGCACACCAACGTTGTCCCCTGCAAGACCTTCATCAAGTTGTTTACGGAACATTTCAACACCAGTAACAACAGCTTTTTGGATGTCGTCACGGATACCAACGATTTCAACTTCGTCGTTGACTTTAACAGTACCACGGTCGATACGTCCTGATGCTACAGTACCACGACCAGTGATTGAGAATACGTCTTCGACTGGAAGAAGCAATGGTTTGTCAGTATCACGTTCTGGTTCTGGAATGTATTCATCAACAGTGTCCATCAATTCCATGATGATGTCTTCGTAGTGAGTGTCACCTTCAAGGGCTTTAAGAGCTGAACCTTGGATAACTGGAAGATCGTCACCTGGGAAATCGTATTCTGAAAGAAGGTCACGGATTTCCATTTCAACCAATTCAAGCAATTCTTCGTCATCAACAAGGTCGATTTTGTTCATGAAGACGATAAGGTATTTAACACCTACTTGACGTGAAAGAAGGATGTGTTCACGTGTTTGTGGCATTGGACCGTCAGTTGAAGCTACTACAAGGATAGCACCATCCATTTGGGCAGCACCAGTGATCATGTTTTTAACGTAGTCCGCGTGTCCTGGAGCGTCGATGTGAGCGTAGTGACGTTTAGCAGTTTCGTACTCAACGTGTGCAGTGTTGATTGTGATACCGCGTTCGCGTTCTTCAGGAGCAGCATCGATAGAAGCGTAGTCTTTTGGTTGGTTAACTGCGCTTGGAAGACGACGAGCAAGAACTGTTGTAATTGCAGCTGTCAAAGTAGTTTTACCATGGTCAACGTGTCCGATTGTACCAATGTTAACGTGTGGTTTACTACGATCGTATTTTTCTTTTGCCATTTGGGTAAAAGCCTCCAATAAAATATATTTTATAGATAGACGGTAGGCAATACAGTCTAACCTTACCCTACTATTTTATCAAATTATAAAGGAATTGCAAGCATTTAACTATTTCTTATGCGTCTAAATTTTCAAGAATGCCTGTAAATCCCTTAAAATCAAGCGATTTCCCAATGTTATTTCTTTCAAAAAAATAACCAAAGCAAGACAAAATACTTGCTTTGGTCAAAAAATCATTTAGTCATTATGGAACAATTGATCCAAATCAATGACATTATCTGCATAGGGGTGATTGGTATTTTGTGCTTGGAGTTCTGCCTCTGCTTCTCTGATAATCTCTTCACGTTTTTCATTGGCATCAATATTGAGCACAAAACCAATGGCAACCGAGAGCACCAACAAGCTATTTCCCCCTTGGGATAAGAATGGGAAAGTAACCCCTGTTGATGGAATCAAGCCTGAGATACCACCGATATTGACAAAGGTTTGCATCAAAATCATGCCACCAATTCCTAGTGCAATCATGGCATTGAAAGGATTTTTAGCCTTAATCCCCACGTGCATGATACGTAAAATCAAGAAGAACAGCAAAGCAAGAATAAGTCCTGCTCCAATCAAACCTAATTCTTCCATGACAATGGAAAAGACAAAATCGGTTGTCGCCTCAGGAAGATAACCACCTTTTTCAATGGAATTCCCCAAACCTCTACCAAACCAACCACCATTACTCATGGCATAGTAAGAATGAGCTAGCTGGTGTCCTGCGTTGGTCAAGTCATCAAAAGGATTGAAAAAGGCACTGAAACGTTTGGCAACATAACCAAAGACGGGCACTTTTTCCATGGTTTCCACACCAATGGCAAAGATTAAGCCTAAAAATCCAGCTGATAAGGTCGTGACGGTAATCAAAATAGCAGAAAACCAACGGTAAGCTACCCCACTGACTGAATACATGATCAAGCCAGTCAAAACGATGATAGCTGCATTTCCAAGGTCAGGCTGTGCTGCGACCAGCATAATCATCCCTAGCGAATACACGCGCCAATCTTTTAAATCATTCCAACGCCTTGGTATCCAACGCCGCTTGGTCAAGGCTTGGTAATCATAGATTTCAATTTCTTTCTGGCGCCGTGAAAACGTATAAGCCAACAGCCAGACAATGATGATTTTCAGGTATTCTGCTGGTTGAAAACTAATGGGACCAATCACAATCCAACCGTGCGCCCCGTTAACCGTTCGCGTAAAGAAACGCGCAATTAACAAGAGAACAACTTCAACGATCATAGTCGTTGTCAGGACTTTTGGATTTTTTAAGAAGTCTAAACGTAATTTATAAATGAAAAAGATAGCAGCTAAACTGATGGCCCAATACATTCCTTGGTTAAGAACTGACCGAAAAGGGTTTAACCCGTATTGGACAAGGGATGGGCTTGTGGTCGAATAAATGACAATCAAACCAATCACAGATAAAATTAAATAAGGCACAAGGATTGAATAATTCAGTAAATGCCTCTTCGAAATATTCATAAACGCTCCTATTAAGACATATGATCTCTGGATGTAATAACCATCTGCCATTATACCATCTTTCTAAGCTAAAAAAAAGTAAAAGTCTAGCAAGTCTTGTCAAAGTCTGAGCCAAAGTAAAAAAGCACCCCTTGGACTTAACCAAGAAGTGCTGCTTCATCTTGCTTTATGATCAGCCTGAGTTACGCAAACCAGTTGCAATACCGTTGATAGTGGTGTGAATGAGTTTTTCGTAATCTTCGTCCAACTCATCGTGGCGTAAACGTTTAATCAATTCAATTTGAATGTAGTTTAAGACGTTGAAGTATGGCAAACGGTAATCAAGGCTGGCACGAAGAGATGGATTGGTTTCCAATAAATCTTCGTGTTGTTCAATAGCTAAAATAACATTTTTAGTGAGTTGCCATTCGTCAAGAATGGTGTTAAAGACATCACGCACGTCTTCATCTTCAGCCAATTGAGCGTATTGGAAAGCAATGTTCATGTTTGATTTTGAAAGAACCATATCTACATTTGAGAGGAGAGAATGGAAGAATGGCCATTTGTCATACATGTGTTGCAATTTCGCCAAGTTACCCTCATCAGCGTCAATAAAGTGTTTGAAGGCAGAACCGACACCATACCAGCCTGGGAACATCACTCGACTTTGTGACCATGAGAATACCCACGGAATCGCACGAAGGCCTGAAATTTCAGTGATGGTTTTACGAGCAGCTGGACGTGAACCAATATTCAAACTTGAAACTTCTTTAATTGGGCTTGCTTCAAAGAAATAATCATAGAAATGCGGATTGCCAAAGACCAAATCACGGTAAACTGTATTTGAATAGCTAACAATGTCGTCCATCGTTGCACGGAACTCATCGATTTCATTAGCATCCGTAATCATGCGTGTTACAATACGGTCAATGGTTGCTGACACCAACATTTCAAGGTTGTAGTAGGCAACGTCTTTATTACCGTATTTGTTTTCAATGATTTCCCCTTGCTCTGTCAAGCGGATGCGGTCTTTAATCGAACCAAATGGTTGGGATGTAATGGCTTCATATGATGGACCACCTCCACGGCCGACTGTACCACCACGACCATGAATGAAGGTTACTTTAATACCACGTTCTGTTCCGATACGAGTCAATTCGTTTTGAGCCTTGTAAAGTGTCCAAACAGATGACAAGTAACCGCCGTCTTTATTACTATCTGAGTAACCAAGCATGACTTCTTGGTAGCCTTTGTTAGCTGCAATCCAACGGCGCACGATGTCGTAATCAAGGTATTCTTCCATAATGCCACGTGAATTTTCAAGGTCTTCGATGGTTTCAAAGAGAGGAACAATTTGAACACGCGCTTTTTGGTTATCAATCAAACCAACTTCTTTTAACATAACCGCTAATTCAAACATATCAGACACGCTTTCAGTGTGTGAGATAATGTGTTGTTTGATGACTTCTTCACCTAGCTTGTCTTTAAGGTAACGAGCGGTTTTAAAGATAGCCAATTCTTTTTGCAGGAGTTCTGACTTCTCAGCATTTGCTGAAGATAAGGTACGAGGGTCCTCAGTCAGTTCTTTAAGTAAAATCTTGATTTTTTCCTCTTCTGGAAGCTCACTGTAATTATCCACAACGTTTGCTGATCGTAACAATTCTGCCACACAAGCTTCGTTGACGCTTGAATCTTGACGCATATCAATGGTTGCAAGGTAGAAACCAAAAACATCAACTGCTTGGAGCAACTCGCTGAAATCACCTGTTAGCATAGCCTCATCGCCATTATCTAACAATGATTGCTTGATTAAGAGTAAATCATCTTTAAATTCTTGGGCCGTTTTGTAGCTTGGAATTTCATTTTGAAGTTCAGAAGACACGCGAGAGAATTTCTCTTGCAAATACTTGCTGACAACACTAGCATTGTTGGTGCTTGTGTAAACCCCAAAACTAATGTTGTTGCTGCTTTCCAAGACACGTTGTGAAATGCCTGGTCCAGCTTTTAATTCCAACAAGGTTTGAATCAATTTCAACTGAATGTAATGGAAGGCTTTACGGTAAGGCTCATTTTCACGATAAATCGATTTATCTGTTGATAATTCAGCCAATTTTTCCACTTCAGGACTGATGTCTGTAAGAGTTGTAGAAAGTGAGAAGGTACGATAAAGACCTGTTAATTTTTCGATGTAGTAGTTAAGAATAACTTCACTTTGGACAGTGGCAGAAAGTTGCAGAGTTTCTGCTGTAACGTATGGGTTTCCATCACGGTCGCCCCCAATCCACATTCCCATGGTAATTGGTTTTGGATTGTCCAAATCAAGGCCTTTTTCAGCGGCTAAGTGTTTGTATTCTGATGTTAATTTTGTGATGGCTTGAATCAAAGAGGTATTGTAATACTCCATCACGTTGGTGATTTCATTTTTAACCGTCAATTTCTTCTCACGAATAATATCCGTTTGCATGATGATTTCAATGTAACGGCGTAAATCCGTGTACCATTTGTTACGGTTGACAACACCAGCCTTAACATCGCGGTACTTACGCAACAAATCATGAATGTGGTTGGTCAACTCCAAAACAGTTTTACGTTGCACTTGCGTTGGGTGAGCGGTTAATACAGGAACCACGTTCACGTTTTCAAGAATTTCTTTGGCGTTGTCGCTCTCTGAAACCATGTCAACCGTTAGAGAAAGTTTGCCAAGGTAATCCTTGCCCATGTTGTTTTGATAGTTAATCTCATACGCAAAATCCACATCTTCAGAGATGTTGATTAAAAGTGGTAAAATTGAAAAATAGCGAGATACGACGATCATCTCATCATTCGTTAATTGAGCTACTAATTTTTCAAGTTTGACGTATTCAGAGCTTGCTGATAAGTCGGCGATATTTTGAATTTTGGCAAACACCTCATCGCCAACCATTTGATGGGTTGTATCGTCAAGGATTTGTTTTAACACTTTGACTTCTTCTGTCATTATCGACCGAGTGTTATTATTTTCCAATTTTTTGACTGTCACTCTCTTCACTCCTTTTTGTTCGGATTGGAATCCTTTGTTACAAACGTACCCCTATATCATACCACTTTTTGTAAGGAAAAGTAACCCATTTTCTAATGATTATCCTTGCTTTTATAAATTTTCTGATTTTTTTAAATCTTTTTGCCGTATAGCCTGTGCTACTAGGATAAGCTCTAGATTTTTGATATACTTTTGAGGATAAGAACTAAAATGATTGGAGATGACCTATGGAATTGAAAAAACGTTCGGATTTTCCTGAAAATGAATTATGGGATTTGACAGCACTCTATCAAGACCGCGAGGATTTTTTACGAAGTATTGAAAAAACATTAGAAGATATTAACGTCTTTAAGCGCAATTACGAGGGACGCTTAGAAACTGCTGATGATTTTACACGTGCTTTGTATGAGATTGAGCAGATTTACATCGAGATGAGCCATATCGATAACTACGCTTTTATGCCGCAGACAACGGATTTCAGCGATGAATCATTTGCCCAAATCGCACAGGCAGGGGCAGACTTTATGACCAAGGCTAATGTGGCACTCAGCTTTTTTGATACGGCTCTTGCGACTGCTGATTTGGCTATCTTGGACGAATTAGAAGCCAACCCACATTTTAGCGCAGCCATTCGCCAAGCTAAAATCCAAAAGAAACACTTTATCTCACCAGAAGTCGAAAAAACCTTGACTAATCTGGCCGAAGTTTTCAACGCACCGCAAGACATTTACACTAAAATGCGTGCAGGTGATTTTGAAATGGACGATTTTGAAGTGAACGGCAAAACCTACCGCAACTCTTTTGTCACTTATGAAAATTTCTATCAAAATCATGAAGACGCTGATGTTCGTGAAAATGCCTTCCGCTCTTTCTCAGCTGGGCTTAGAAAACACCAAAATGCCGCAGCAAGTGCTTATTTGACACAGGTCAAATCTGAAAAAATCATAGCGGATATGCGGGGGTACGACTCTGTTTTTGACTACCTCCTTGCCGAACAAGAAGTGGACCGCGATATGTTTGACCGCCAAATTGATCTCATTATGACAGAGTTTGCGCCGATTGCACAAAAATACCTCAAACACGTGGCAAAAGTGAATGGCTTGTCAAAAATGACCTTTGCTGATTGGAAATTGGATTTGGATAGCGATTTAAATCCTCACGTCAGCATTGACGATGCCTATGATTTGGTGATGAAATCCGTTGCTCCGCTGGGTGAGGAATACAGTCAGGAAGTTGCCCGCTACCAAGAAGAGCGCTGGGTGGATTTTGCTGCTAATGCCAATAAAGATTCAGGCGGCTATGCTGCAGACCCATACAAGGTTCACCCATACATTCTCATGAGCTGGACAGGGCGTTTGTCAGATGTCTATACCTTGATTCACGAAATTGGTCACTCAGGGCAATTTATCTTTTCTGACAACTATCAAAGCTACTTCAATACCCACATGTCCACTTATTATGTAGAAGCCCCTTCAACCTTCAATGAATTGTTGCTGAGCGATTATTTGGAACAGCAGTTCGATGACCCTCGTCAAAAACGCTTTGCCTTAGCCCACCGTTTGACAGATACTTATTTTCACAATTTCATCACGCATCTGCTAGAGGCTGCCTTCCAACGTCGTGTTTACACCCTTATTGAAGAGGGCAAAACATTTGGAGCTGAGCAACTTAATCGCATTATGAAAGAGGTTCTCAGCCAATTTTGGGGTGATGCCATTGACATTGATGACGATGCTGCATTGACTTGGATGCGTCAAAGCCACTACTACATGGGACTTTACAGCTACACTTATTCTGCAGGGCTTGTGATTGCAACGGCTGGCTTTTTGAACCTTAAGCAAAACCCAAATGGTGCCCAAGACTGGCTAACCTTCCTCAAATCTGGTGGCTCACGTACACCGCTTGACACGGCTAAATTAATCGGAGCAGACATTTCAACTGACCAACCACTCCGCGACACCATCCAATTTTTAAGCCAAACCGTTGACCAAATCATCGCCTACACCGAAGCCATGACAGCATAAATTTAGACATTTATTCCCATAAGTCATTGCAAATATGACAATTGTATTACAAAAGCGTATTGTTTTGATTTTTAAACCGTTTTACGCTAAAATATGAGTAATGAGAAGACGAATAAAACCTATTGTTGTTGTAGTTTTCTTCGCCCTTTTAGGGCTCCTTCTCGTGATCGGTAAAACGCACTCAGACAGTCTAAAAGAACAACAGTTAATTTCAGCAAAGGCTTCTATTCCGACTTTGAGTGGCACGAGTACCACTACATCAACTTCTGATACTGACAATGATAAAGAGTTTGTTCTTAATCCGATTATCGATATCTCTGGTTGGCAACTTCCAAGCGAAATTGACTATGATACTCTGTCTAAAAATATTTCTGGTGCTATCGTTCGTGTGTACGGGGGATCACAAATTAGTAAAGATAGCAACGCCGCTTATACCACTGGGATTGATAAATCGTTTAAGACCCACATCAAAGAACTACAAAAACGAGACGTTCCAGTAGCGGTTTATAGTTATGCTTTAGGAAGAAGCGTCAAAGAAATGAAGGAAGAGGCCAAGACTTTCTATGAAAATGCTTCGCCTTACAAGCCTACTTTTTACTGGGTTGACGTTGAAGAGGCGACCATGCCTGACATGAATAAGGGAGTCCAAGCTTTTCTTAAAGAGCTCAAACGTTTAGGTGCCGAAAAGGTTGGGATTTACATTGGAACCTACTTCATAGATGAGCAAGAAATCTCTGTTGATGGCTTTGATGCCGTGTGGATTCCTGCTTATGGTTCTGATTCTGGCTACTACAATGCCGCACCACAGACCGATTTAGATTATGACCTCCATCAGTACACGTCGCAAGGTTACCTCAACGGCTTTAATTCGCCTTTAGATTTAAATCAAATTGCCGTGACCAAAGACAAAAAATCAACTTACAAAAAATTGTTTGGTGGCAGTAATAATAAAAGTGACAACAAAGAAGATAGCAATAAATAAGGCTAGGAAAATTCCTAGTCTTATTTTTGTGTGATCTCTTGGGAATTTGTCAAATGCTAACAGATTGATTATAATAAAACTAACAAGGAGCCCTGCGCTTCTACTCTTAACATTAGAAAGTGGTAATGATGTCTAAAAAAGCAAAAATGAAGAAAACCTTAGTGGACCAAATTTTAGATAAAGCCCACATTGAACACGATAGCTTAGCGATTAACGCTCTTGAGGGAGAATTGCCTGAGGGCATTCAAAAATCAAATATTTTTAAAACGCTAGCCTTAACTGGTGACAAGACAGGTCCTGTCATTGGGATTGTTCCTCTCACTGAGCACCTGTCAGAAAAGAAACTTGCCAAAGTATCTGGCAATAAAAAAGTGAGCATGATTCCACAAAAAGACCTGCAAAAAACGACAGGCTATATCCATGGGGCAAATAACCCCGTTGGTATTCGCCAAAAACACCATTTTCCAATTTTCATTGACAACAGTGCTTTAACATTAGGGCAAATGATTGTTTCAGCTGGGGAAGTTGGACGCTCTATTCGCATTGATAGCCAAGTCTTGGCTGACTTTGTCGATGCTCAATTTGCAGATTTATTAGCTTAGTCACACTGAGTGTTAGATGGGAGAATGACCTTATGAAATGTTATTTTGTCCGCCACGGCAAAACCCAATGGAACCTTGAAGGACGTTTTCAAGGAGCAAACGGCGATTCACCCTTGCTAAAAGAATCCATTCATGATTTGGAAAAATTAGGCGATTATTTGCAAGACATCTCCTTTGATGCCGTGTTTTCCAGTGACTTAAAACGCGCTAAAGACACTTGTCAAATCATCATGTCACGCAATCAGCACCCACAAACTATCACTTTTGAACCAGCCTTGCGAGAATGGCACCTCGGCAAATTAGAAGGCAACAAAATTGCGACAATCAGCGCCATTTATCCACATCAAATGCAAGCTTTTCGCCACAACCTAGCCAAATTTAACAACAGCATTTTTGAAGCGGAGTCGGTTTATCAAACCACCAAACGCGTATCAAGTTTCGTCAAATTTTTAAAAGACAAACCCTACCAAAATGTTTTACTGGTGGGGCACGGGGCAAATTTCACGGCTTCCATTCGGACTTTGCTGGGCTATGAACCAGCTGTCTTACGTGCTAAGGGCGGCCTTGACAATGGTAGTTTGACCATTTTGGAAACCGAAGATTTTGAGCATTTTTCATGCCTCAAATGGAATGACACCTCTTACAAATAAGTAAAAAAGACTCTTGAAAGCTATTCAAGAGTCCTTTTAGATTATCTAGAGTATTTCAAACGCAGGACTTTTTCTTGTTGTTTGTCCAAACGAAGCAAAATCACCACCTTGTCAATGCTGATATTGCTCTCAAGCAGACGTTCTGCTGCCATCATCAAGCCGTTGTTGATGCCTAGCTCCAAGATTGGATTTTTCTTATCGTTCACGTCAAAGATGAATTTATTATCAGGAAGATCAAAGAGTACTTTCACCGCTCCATACAATTGCTCAAAGCTATCAATTGCCACGTCATAAACAGGCTTAGTACCAGGTTTTAACTGACGGCCACGGTGATTAAACCACATCGAATGCCAACCACCATTGAAAGCTCCCATGACGTCATTGTCATAAGAATCCCCAACATAAAGCGTTGTCGCAGGGTTCATGTCAAATTGTTCAGCAGCCAGATTGAAAATTTCTTTTTCAGGTTTTTGGAAACCAGTCGCCTGACTAACGATGACACGTTTTGGATCAACGTAATCGTAAAGGCCAAGTTTTTTCACTTTTTTTAGTTGGTGCTCTGTTGGACCATTAGTGATAATGCCCATCGGTACCCCTTTTTCTTTTAGAAAATCAAGGGTCATGCGCATTTCATCAAGCATGGTAATATTTTCCAACTCTTGCTCGTAAACTTCTTGGAAATCCACACTAGTTACCTCGTCAATTTCACGGTAACCAAACTCTAATAAGGTTTCCTTGCAACGCCAAAAGCGGAAATACTCGGTAGTCCATTCGCCAGCCATCACGCGCGGAAAACCTACATCCGAATAATGACGAAAACGGATATAAGCTTGGCCAATCTTGCTCATATCAAAGTCAGGGAAACACTTTTCAACCGCAATACGATAAGGCGCTTGCTGATCATAAATAGTATCATCGACGTCAAAAACAATTGAAGTAATCATGGTTCTCTTTTCTCTCTAATTATTTACCGCCACATATTATACTATTTTTTAGCCTTATTTTCAATCAAGGACACGAAAACACTTTCTTAACTTCGCCGATAAAATAAAGTGTATTATAGCTTGATTTATGATACAATAGAAAAGACTATTTACTTGGAGGGAAACATGTCAAACGAACACATCGAAGAATTAAATGACCAACAAATCGTGCGTCGTGAAAAAATGGCACATTTGGCTGAACAAGGGATCGATCCTTTCGGTAAACGCTTTGAACGCACAGCTACTTCTGGCCAACTCAAAGACAAATACGCAGACAAGACCAAAGAAGAGCTTCACGATATTAACCAAACAGCTATTATCGCTGGGCGACTAATGACTAAGCGTGGTAAGGGTAAAGTTGGATTTGCTCATATCCAAGACCGTGATGGTCAAATCCAAATATACGTCCGCAAAGACGCTGTTGGAGAAGAAAACTACCAAATTTTCAAAAAAGCAGACCTTGGTGACTTCCTTGGTGTTGAAGGGGAAATCATGCGTACAGACATGGGTGAATTGACTATCAAAGCCACTCACATCACTCACTTGTCTAAATCTCTTCGTCCACTTCCAGAAAAGTTCCACGGCTTGACAGACGTTGAAACCAAATACCGTAAACGTTACCTTGACTTGATTTCAAACCGTGAAAGCTTTGACCGCTTCGTAACACGCTCAAAAATCATCTCTGAAATCCGTCATTACCTTGATGGACTTGGTTTCTTAGAAGTGGAAACACCTGTCCTTCACAATGAAGCTGGGGGTGCTGCAGCTCGTCCATTCATCACTCACCACAATGCCCAAGACATTGACATGGTGCTTCGTATCGCGACAGAACTTCACTTGAAACGTTTAATCGTTGGTGGTATGGAAAAAGTTTACGAAATCGGACGCATCTTCCGTAACGAAGGTATGGATGCCACTCACAACCCTGAGTTCACTTCTATCGAAGCTTACCAAGCTTACGCTGATTTCCATGACATCATGGACTTGACAGAAGGTATCATCCAACACGTTTCTAAAGCTGTTAAAGGCGAAGGTCCTATCTCATATCAAGGTACTGAAATCGCTATTGACAAACCATTTAAACGTGTGCACATGGTGGATGCGATTAAAGAAGTCACTGGTGTTGATTTCTGGAAAGACATGACTCTTGAAGAAGCCCAAGCCATTGCCAAAGAAAAAAATGTCCCTGTTGAAAAACACTTCACTTCAGTTGGTCACATCATCAACGCCTTCTTTGAAGAATTTGTCGAAGAAACATTGATTCAACCAACCTTTGTGTACGGACATCCAGTAGAAGTATCACCACTAGCTAAGAAAAATGCTGAAGACCCACGTTTCACTGACCGTTTCGAACTCTTCATCATGACCAAAGAATACGGCAATGCCTTCACAGAGCTTAACGACCCAATTGATCAATTGTCACGTTTTGAAGCTCAAGCCAAAGCCAAAGAACTTGGTGACGACGAAGCGACTGGTATCGACTACGACTACGTAGAAGCCCTTGAATACGGTATGCCACCAACAGGCGGACTTGGTATCGGTATCGACCGTTTGGTTATGCTCCTCACAGATACAACAACTATTCGTGACGTCTTACTCTTCCCCACAATGAAATCGTTGGACAAATAAAACCAGCAAAAACTCAGTGTTTATGCGGGTTTTGGGATTTAGGACAACCTCACAAATCGGCGATTTACATCAAACTTACATCATTTGATGCGTGAATTTGTGCAGGCACGAAAAAATCGCATAATTTTCAAGATGAATGGGCAGTTCCAATCGGGATTGCCCATTTTAAGGATATACGGAGGTAAAAAATGCTGATAGACTTCAATGAGACAAAAGAAATAACAATTCCCGGTATGAACGGTGGCCCAGGCACAATGAGTGCAAGAATGTTTATGGATGAGCAAGGGAAAATAATCCCGACAAAAATTCATCCCGGTGGCTCAATCGGCCTTCATAAGCACGAAACGAGTGATGATATAAATTATGTTCTGTCCGGAACAGGCAAAGCAATTTGTGACGGTCAAGAGGAAATTCTGAAAGCAGGCACTTGCCATATCTGCAAAAAAGGCTCACAGCATAGCATTGAAAATATTGGAAACGATGATTTAGTATTGCTCACGGTAGTTGTAGAGCGTTAAATCGGTATTTGCAAGAATAAACAATGACAATCATAGAGGTTATTAAAAATAAGAAACAGTTTCTTTCGCTACTGCTTTTAGCAGATGAACAAGAAAATATGATAGACCGCTATCTTGAGAGAGGCACTATGTATGTACTTAACGATAACGGTGTGAAAGCGGAATGTGTTGTTACGGATGAGTGCAACGGTATTCTTGAGATAAAGAATATTGCGACCGTTCCCGAATATCAAGGCAAAGGCTATGCCAAAGCCTTGATAGATTTTATTGTTAAAGAGTATGCCGACAAATATTCCGTTTTACAGGTCGGAACCGGCGACAGTCCTTTGACAGTTCCATTCTATGAAAAGTGCGGTTTTGTTCGTTCCCATATCATACCTAACTTTTTTACAGATAATTACGACCAGCCGATATTTGAATGCGGAGTCAAGTTGGTGGATATGGTGATTTTTCAAAGAAACCTATAAACTAATGCATTAAAGCCCTTTGAGAGAGAAAAAATCCTTTTCTCAAAGGGCTTCTTCTATTTATTGTCTTGAAAATAAAGGATATATTATCTGGAAATTAGATGAAAAAAGAAAGAACATACCTTATTTTGACGAACAAGGCAATTGAATTAAGTAATTGTCAGAAAGAAAAAATGATAGAAGCTTATGAAAAAATAGTGATTAATACAACGGAGTAAGAAAAGCTCCTTCATATATTAGAATAAAAATAAATTTTGTTGAGGTTAAATTGAGATTGACTTTGTATTGTATAAGTATGAAATAAAAAGAATGAATCAGGTGATGTACAATGAAAAAGTATAAAATATGTAAAATCCTTCTTGTTATACCGGCAATTTTTTATGTGTGACTTTTTATGAATTGCTCGGAATCTGCGTTGCATATAAAAAGCAGCCGGAAGTGTCCAATACAACCAAAAAAGAAACAAAAAATGGGTCATGGAACGAATGCAGTGAAAATACAGAACGGGCAGTAATCATAGAAAAGAATCCAGAAGCGCTTTTACAAAGAGTGCGTTTGATCAAGAATGCAAAAAAGGAAATTATTCTTTCTACTTTTGCATTTCAATCCGATGAAAGTAGAAAATTGATTTTAGGAGTACTGCATGATGCGGCAGACAGAGGTGTACATATTCGTCTGTTAGTAGATGGAATGAAGAGTTGAATTGATATGGAAGAGTGTCCCGACAGGTATTGGAAGATGGAACCTATCGTGATCTGTATCATGTAGAGCCAATTGAATTGACAAAGAAGCGTCAGAGAAACATACTTTTGGTACAGCATTTGCTTGGATGGGCAAGATATCTGTTCTGATAAAGGAGGAAGAAGATCGTGTTTCAAATATTAATTGTAGAAGATGATAAAGAATTAAGCCAGCTATTCCAAAATGTGCTTGAGAAGAATGGATACCAGGTCAAAAGTGCATCGGATGGAGCACTGGCATTAGAAATATTGGATAAAGAGTATATTGATCTGATCATTTCCGATATTATGATGCCGGTTATGGATGGTTATGAACTGGTGTCGGAACTCCGTTCAGCAGGATACCAGATACCGGTACTTATGATCACTGCGAAAGGTTCCTTTGATGATATGCGCCAGGGATTTCTTTCGGGAAGTGACGATTATATGGTAAAACCGGTAAATGTGAATGAAATGGTTTTAAGAGTCGGAGCACTGCTTCGCCGTGCACAGATACTGAATGAACACAAAATTGTGATCGGTTCAACAGAGTTTGATTATGATGCAATGACGGTTACAACTGATAAGGAAAGTCTTGTTTTGCCTAAAAAAGAATTCCTGCTTTTATATAAGCTTGCAGCTTCGCCAGGCAGAACATTTACAAAACAACAGTTAATGGATGAAGTATGGGGATACGAGACGGAGGCAGACCCACATACGATAGAGGTACATATAGGAAGAATCAGAGAGCGTTTTAAAGATAACCCTGATTTTGAAATCGTAACAATGCGTGGAATTGGATACAAGGTGGTGAAAAAATAATGGAACAAAAGAAAGAAAAAGGATTGCGGATCCGATCCTGTCTGACTGGTGCAATCTGGCTGGCACTTGTATTTTCAACAGTTATATCTGCTTTATTATTTGCTATTTTGAATCATTTTTTTAATCTGCCGGACAGCATACCTGTGCTTGGCTGGCTTTTGATTTTCAATACATTGATTGCAGGGCTGATCACTTCCTTTATTAATGCAAAGTTACTGGAACCAATTACCAGACTTAGTAAAGCAATGAAGGAAGTTTCTCAGGGAGATTTTGAACAGCATTTGGAAACGAATAGCCGTATAGCAGAAGTTGGAGAATCTTATCAAAGTTTTAACGTTATGACAAAAGAACTTCGTGCAACAGAGGTGCTGCAGATGAATTTTGTATCTGATGTTTCTCATGAGTTTAAGACTCCGATTAATGCCATTGAAGGATATACAATGCTGCTTCAGGGAGAAGAACTGTCTCCGGAGCAAGAGAAATATGTAGAAAAAATCTTATTTAACACCCAAAGACTTTCCGGATTGGTTGGTAATATTTTGCTGTTATCCAAGTTAGAGAATCAGAATATACCAATGAAAAAAACAGAATATCGTCTGGATGAACAGATCCGCCAGGCATTTCTTTCATTGGAAACAAAATGGACAGAAAAAGAAATTGGTTTTCAGGTAGAATTGGAGGAAGTTAAATATACTGGGAATGAAGGACCTTTTATGCATATCTGGATAAATCTTTTGGATAATGCGATTAAGTTCAGCCCTTCAAAGGGGACAATTACGATGTTTCTGAAACAAGAACAGGATTCTGTTAAGTTCATTCTGGAAGATGAAGGACCGGGAATAGAGGATGATATAAAATCCAGAATATTTGACAAGTTCTATCAGGCAGATGGATCTCATAAAGCAGAAGGAAATGGCCTAGGTCTTGCACTTGTAAAACGGATTGTAGATAGTGCCGGAGGAACAATCAAAGCAGAAAACCGTGAATATGGTGGATGCAGATTTGTTATAGAGCTGCCAATGCAGAAAGATGAGATTATATAGTTTTAAGATAAATTAGAAGATGGGAGGATTTATATGACATTTTATCAGGAGTTGCAGTTAAATCAGGCAGGTTCTAAAAACCTGTTGAAAAATAGTGAAACACTAAAAGAAAAATTATATCATATGTGGGTATATCTGGTGAAGATAGCTGCTACAATGGCATTTTGTTTTTTCTTTGTTAGTATTTTCAGCATCCTATTTGGAAATGAGAACAGCATTGTAGGTGTAGTAGTCTTATTATGTCTCATGGTGTTTAGAAATGCGGATTTGGGGATCCACACCGGACAATCTACGATGCTTTTGGCTTTGTTCTTTGTAATTATGACTGTATGTCCGCATTTAGCAAATCAGTTTTCACCGGTATTGGGAATGCTGTTAAATATTGCGGCACTGACTGTGTTGATTCTGTTCGGATGCCATAATCCATTCATGTTTAATCAATCTACATTGGTTCTTGGGTATCTGCTGCTATATGGTTATGATGTTACGGGAAAAAGCTATCAGATGCGATTAGTCGGAATGGCTTTAGGTGCAGCACTTACCTGCTTCGTATTTTATCGAAATCATAAAAACAGAACTTATAAAAGAAATCTGAAGGATCTGATACAAGAATTTGATATCACTTCTTCCAGAACAAAATGGCAGATATGTCAGATTTTATGCGTACCGATTGTCCTTTGCATTGCAGAACTTTGTAATATGCCACGTGCAATGTGGTCTGGTATTGCGGCCATGTCCGTGATTTTGCCGTCTATGGAAGATATGCACTACAGAGTCCGTAAAAGGATTGTCGGAAATATTGCAGGTGTTATATGTTTTACAGTATTATATTTTCTGCTTCCTTCGTCAATCTATGCATATATAGGAATTCTTGGTGGAATCGGTGTAGGATTTTCAGCACAATATGGCTGGCAGGCAGTATTTAACACATTTGGTGCTTTAGCCATTGCTGCAGAGACTTATGGACTACAAGGAGCGGTTAGTCTTAGAGTGATTCAAAATGTTTTTGGTGTTGTGTTTGCTTTAGCATTTTGTATTATATTTTATTGGTTTATGTCTAAAAAAAAGGAAAGTGAGGAGACCGTACATGCAGAGTGAAGTGAATCAGGAAGAAAATTTGAATAGAATTATTACGCTCCCTAGATAAGGTTTTTTATGATGAAAACAGTATATTATATGCGGTCATGTATTGAAAATACTGTTCAGTTAAGAAATGCTGTATTTTTTAGGTGCACTAATGCGTAGAAAGCAGGTGTATGATGAGTTCAAATCATTTTTTGTGTATGACAAAAAGACAGATTGCATACGGTGTGTGCTTTCTTTACTTTATGACGAAAAAGTGGTAGAATGAAGCACAGGACTGATAGCAATGCTATCAAACCCAAAACTAAATATGGCTATACACCATTTACACCAATTTTTACACCAAACCTCATTTTTACCTTCACGAAACAGATGGGAATGGTGTAAAGAGGTTGAATACAAGCCCATTTATAGGCGATAAAATTTATAAAATGGTTTTAAGTCGTGAGTGGACGATTTCGTCCCAACAATGAAATAAAGTGTTCTAAAAACCTTGATTTGATGGGCTTTCTGGATAGAAAATATACCAACTTACCAAAAATTTACCAGAAATTATTTACAGGGTTGTAAAATCCTATAAAGGCTTATTGCTTCTCTTGGACTTTTCCAAGCAAAGTTTTTTCATTCTGAGACAAGAAAACTGACAGCAGAATTTCCACTGTCAGTTTTGTTT
Organism: Streptococcus sp. UBA3373; assembly: GCF_002360305.1. Lineage (NCBI taxonomy): Bacteria > Bacillati > Bacillota > Bacilli > Lactobacillales > Streptococcaceae > Streptococcus > Streptococcus sp. UBA3373. The sequence continues at coordinate 29,868 of NZ_DEQF01000011.1, forward strand.
TTTCGAAAAAGACTTATTTTTTGAGGAAGTTTTATAAGAGCCAATTAAAGCGCCAGCTATTTTTTGTCATGTTATGAATTCGATTGAAAATTTATCAGTTATAATAACCTCAAACGGATTACTTTTCCCATAACAAATTCCATTCTTGACTAGATAGGCCTCAACATAATGTCTCCCAGTATAAAGTGTACTTTCTTTTCTAACTCTTTTACCCTCGACTAACTCCGAATTGTAAAAGCCACCTCGTAAAGAGTTTGCTAATTCAGCTTCTCTACCTGTATTTGTCACCTGCCACCAAATGTCATAATCCTTTAAATCACTAGCTTGTACTTCAAATTTAAGACTACCATGTTTATTTAATTTTGTTCCGCTTTTAATTTCCCTCCATCTGAATCCTTTAAGCAGATAGCTTGTCTTTATGGATACAGGTTTTATTAAATGTTCACTCCATTTTGAATTTTGATGATGACTGATAGAATTTACAAAAATGCTTGACTAGGTCAATGTTAATAGAAAACCTAAGTTTAAGTGGTAGGAATAATTTTGTAATTGTTTTTATAAAATCTAAAAATTGATATCATTATAAGTAAAATCATCCCTACTATAGATGCTTTTTCTAATATAGGATACGATCCCGAAAAGCCTTGGCTTGATTTAAGAAAATTATTGATTCCAAAATAAGCCCAGGCTATCGGTAAAGGGAATACAGCGTTTTTATTTTTTACGTTGACTAGAAATACAATCACTACAGCTACTATTAAGATTGTAAAAGCCCACAAAGTGTCAGATATTCCAAATCCATTCCAATTGAGTTTAACCAAAGTTGCAGATATGTTTACAACTGTTGCTATAAAAAGCCAACCGGCATATATTCCAAATGATAAAGGTATTATAAAATGCCCTTTAGATTTTATTGATAATAATTTTTCTAATATTAATGATAGCGAAAATAAAAAGGCAACAATAAAAATAACTGACAATTCTAATTGTAGATAAGAAAATGATATAATCCATAGTATGTTGAATAAACTGGAAAAGCGGAAGAGCGAAGTAATTCTATTTATAACGTTTTTATAGTAATCATTATCACTTCTAATTATCATTAAAATACATGATAAAATTACAAGAATATAAATTATGCTCCAAATACTGAATGTAGTTGGGCTTGGAGTTATCAGGGTCAAATATCTGTCAGATACCTCTTTTTGTGAATAGCCATTGATTAGGCCGAGGGCTCCGAGGGCATTTATTACAAGTGTTAAAAATAATAGTAATATATTTATAATTGCTTTTTTTCTTTCTTTCATTTTTATTCTCCTATTCATATATGTTTTGACCTAGTCAAGCATTTTTGTAACACTAGTGTATAAAATTTCTTACGCTGCACGACATCGTGCAGCATAAGGTGTAAGTCCACCGTTTGCACGATGTGGTCTTACGTGATTATATTTCCCATAAACGAATTCATAGAGCTTTTGGTCAAGAATGTCATTTGAATCAAACTTGTAGAGATAATAGAATTCGTGTTTGAGCGTATTGTAGAATCTTTCCATAACGGCATTGTCATTCGGATCATCTGTGATACCTGATTTCTTATCGGTTTTAATCTGATACTGGTCCATAATCCATTCGATTGCTGAGCGTCCATTGACCATATATTCATAAGCTTTCTCAGGGATATTTTTAATGGTGATTTCGTTATTAAATACAATCGTAGAGCGGTCACCTTTTTTGATGAATTTCATCTTAGTAACCTTGTAAGAAGGCTGAGCAGAAAACTGAATCTCCACATCATCATAGACAGGTACTTCTTCATAGTTGAGGTGCAAGTCCATCAAAGCCTTACCAACTTCAACATACTTTTCTTTATGCTTAACAATCGGAATCCGAGCCAAGTCTTTCTTCAAGTCATTGGCATACTTTTCCTGATACTCACGAGAATTAAGTAGCCCATAGACATAAGCAAAGGTGTCATAAAAATCAAAAATATAATATCGATACGCTAGTCTTGTCATGTTTTCACCTATTCTCTCCTTATGATTACGGTTTCATTTTTATTATAAAGAAAATAGCGGTTTTTGACTAGTTTATTGATCTTAGCCATTGCAAAGCGCATCGCTTTATTCTAAAATAGGAGTAATTCATCAATCAAAGGAGTTGCCATGTCTAGACACACCATTTATTTCCTATCTGCTGCTATCTTTTTAGCTTATGGCTTACTAGCAGACACACCCCGTAAAAGTACTTTTATCATTTTGGGCATTGCTTTTGCTATCATCGGTTGCTCATTTTATTTAAGAACACGAAACACTAAAAAGAAATAGACGATGCAGCACTTGACATCGTCTATTTCTTTGGTTACAATTTTAGTAAACCATATAATTAAAACAGGTTTACTATTTTTAAAAAGAAAGAGGTCTTTATGTCAAGTAACAGAGCATTAACCCTTGTTTTTCCCGCATTTGGAGCAGCTTTAATCGCTGTCCTGTCACAGATTACCATTCCAATTGGTACGGTACCTTTTACCTTGCAGACACTTGCCGTGGGGCTGATAGCATCAACCTTTCGTTTTCGTGATGCCAGTTTGAGCATTCTTGTTTACTGGCTATTGGGGGCTATTGGCCTACCTGTATTTGCTGGGGGTGCTGGGGGGATTAGTGCTTTTGTCACTCCGACAGCTGGCTTTTTGTGGGGATTTATTGCTTATGCCTGCGTTACTTCTTACCTTTGTCAAAGACACTCGTCTTTAGCAGGTATTTTCATAAGCAATCTCCTTGGGGATGCCTTGGCATTTGTCTGTGGCGTTATAGGGCTGCATTTTCTAGCTGACATGACTTGGAAAGCTGCTTGGCTAACAGGTGTCCTGCCTTTCCTCCTTCCTGAATTAGGAAAAATAGTCGTTATTAGCCTCATCAGCCAAACTTTAAGACGCTCACTGCAACACTTACCATATTTTCAAGCAATCGAAAAAGGCTAGGATAAAAATCCCAGCCTTTTCTAAACATAATCACACATTTTATTGACGAAAAGCTTCAAGAATAATCTTGAATTCGTCATTGGTAAGGGTAATGCCTTTTCCCATTTTTTGATGGTCAGGACTCCATGAACGAATATCAAATTTAGGCTCTGCGCCATTAAAACTCACGCGATTAAGCTCTTTCGTCCATCCCTTATCGCTCTCAGACAAGGTAAGCAAGTGTTCAACAATTTCAAATTTAAATTCTGCCATAAAGGACCTCCTACTAATGATATTCGTAAAAACTTCAGCAAGGCGTGTTTCTTTTTCACCAAAAATGGTGTATAATCATTTTAACAATTTTTTAGGTAAAGCACTATGAAAAATCTGATTCACGCATTAAAAAAATACACCAAAACCTATATGGACTTTCAAGGTCAGCCTAGAGATAACCAGCTGATTTTCCACAAGCTCTCTCAAACCATTCAAGAAGCGCAGGAAAAACACTTGGCTTTGCATGCGATTTATGAGGAAAAAAGCTTTACTGGCGATTTGGTCAAATGGGACACTGCCCATAATAAATTGATTTTAAAAAATATTAAACACAACATTTCAGCGATTATTCCGATTGATGCGATAAAGCATCTGACTTTAGTGCCGCCAACAGTCAGACAATCACAAGAAAACCACAACCAAGAGAAAAGAACGACTTCGCTTTAGTCGTTCTTTTTTGCTATCTATTATGCTCTAATCGTTTTGCTAGACCCATCTTTTTGGTAAAGGTTAATCAACCCTTCCTTGCACGAGCGAATCATATCGCCTGGGCGTACTTCTTGTGGGACGGTAATGGTTAATAATTCCATTGGATTTGGGGCACGGTCAATTTTATTGCCGTCGGCGTCATGCAAATCTTTGATGGTGTTTTCAAAATGACGGAAACCTGGTCCGTAAAATTCGACCACATCTCCTTCAAGGATAACGTTACGTTGGCGAATGGTTGCTGTCATTGTTCCGGCATCAAATGACACAACTTCTCCAACAAATTTGTATTGTGGGATTTTGCGGCGAGCACCAAATAACTGCTCGTCTTCTGTTGGTGTTTTGTAATAAAAACCAGTTGCCAATTCACGCTGAGCGACTTTCCACAATTCGTCAATCAAATCATCTTTGATGGCTTCAAATTTTTCAGGACTTTCCAAATAAGCATCAACGGCTGCGCGGTAGCAGTTTGTAACGGTTGATACATAGTGGATTGATTTCATACGACCTTCAATTTTGAAGCTATCCACACCATTTTCAATCAAATCAGGAATGTGCTCAATCATGCACATATCCACAGCTGACATTGAAAATTCTTCTGGAATTTCGCCTTTTAGGCTGCGACGTTCTTGACCAAATGGCATATCGTAAAGGTCGTATTTCCAGCGGCAAGATTGTGAGCAGCCACCACGGTTAGCGTCACGGTGACTCATGTGATTAGACAAAACACAACGCCCTGAATAACCGATACACATTGCCCCATGAACAAAGGCTTCAATTTCAAGGTCAGTGTGTTGGCGAATTTCTTCGATTTCGGCAATAGACACCTCGCGGGCTAAAACCACGCGCGTCACGCCAATTTCTTTCCAGAAAGCAAATGACTCATAGTTAGTGGTTGACGCTTGAGTTGATACGTGTACTTCTAATCCTGGTGCTTCTGTCAAGCAAATGACCATCAAGGCAGGGTCAGATACAATTACCGCATCCAAGCCCATATCGCGAAGTTCTCTAAACCATGCGCCTGCTCCTGCTTCATTGCCTTCGTGTGTGACCATGTTGGCTGCAACGTGGACGTTTACCCCACGTTCGTGAGCGTACTGAATCCCTTCACGGAGTTCATCCATGGTGAAATTTCCTGCACGGCTACGCAAACCATAAGCTTGACCACCGACAAAAACAGCGTCGGCACCGTAATCAACAGCAACTTTTAATTTTTCAAGTGTTCCAGCAGGTGCTAACACCTCTGGACGTTTTAATTTTTTTTGTGACATTCTGTAATTCCTATTTTCAAGATAGTAAATGTAGTGAGTAGATTAGTCTAAGACCAATTTCTCCGTAAAATGTAGTTGGGTTGTCTTGTCACGCCCTGAAATAGTAACTCAATCATGGCAAGACAACAGAGTTTGTATTATTTGACCTCTGACGGGTCAAAATCGTAAAAGCCAGTTCCAAGGCTGCGTCCTTTTGGATGCCATTGGCGAATGCTTTCATCCAGCAAGAAAGCTTTATCTTGTGTCAATTCGCCAGCCTCAACCAGTTTTTTCGCTTGAACAAAAATCTTAACAATTTCAACAAAATTATGACCTGGACAATAGATACCATCTAATTTCCAGTGTGTGAAGCCGTGTTCTAGCAACTCTGGCAATTTAGGCATCATGTCGATATCGTCCGTATCAAAAATGTGTGTGCCGTGTTTGTCCTCAAAAATCGAATAGTGACTTTCTGGGTCAGCTGGTTCAGCTAAGAACAAGCCACGTTCACGCGTTTTTTCATCATCAATATGCGTGAAATTGTAGTAGTTTTGCAACAAAGGGCGTTTTGAATGGTGAATAACCGTTGCACCATACATGAGAATTTCTGCTGGGTAACGGAGGTTTTCAGACATTTTAAACAACTCCGCAGACGGAATTTCCCTTGCTAACACGATTTCACTGGCACCGTGATCACCCCAGAAATTGGCTTGACGGCTTGATGTAACAAAGACGGACACATCGTAAATCATTTTGAAATGATAGCCTTCGTGCTGGTTGATGTAGTAAATCCCAGCGTCGCCTGATACCAAGTAATCCACTTTGATTTCTTTCAAAAAGTCAAGGTAAGGGCGAACAGCCACCATCATGTCTTGGTGCATCAAGGCATTGCAAGCAATGACAATTTCTTTACCTGCCTCGTGAACAAGCCCTGCAATCTCACGCAATTCATCGTAAGTGAAATTATGGGGAAGACGTAAGCCAAAATTTTCCTCTCCCACGTAAATGCGGTCAACACCAGCCTCTAAGAGCTCTTTAACCTGCTCGATAGATTCTGCCGTCGCAGTAATAATTATTTTTTCCATAATGTTTTAATTATACCACTCCTATAACGATTAGTCATAATAATTTATCCAAATCCCAATGGCAAAAAATCCCTTCTTTACGGTTGAAAAGTCGATAAATCAAAGATTGCTTCCTAAAAAGAGCAACAACTATTTTAAACATATTTTGAAACATTAGTCAAGTTTTGGAAAAAGATGACAAAGCTTTCATTTTATGTTATGATAGCTAGGTAATTAGAGGAGAGGGATATGCCGACACCATTAAAACAACATCATGAGCAGAAAGAGGATTTGCAGCAAAAGCAAAACTCTAGCCCAAAATTTAAAACCTTTCAGTATATAGACCATGAGAATGAACGTTTTCAAGAATTGGTTTTCTTTGCACGTATCGCATCTTTTGCCGTTTTAACGGTTATTGTGTCATTCTTTTTACTTGCTTTGCATTTAGCTCCTCTTTGGTCATTCTTATTTGCCTCTCTTATTAGCCTAGCGACCATTGTAGGGGTTCCGCGCATGATTCGGTCTATCAAAAACAGAACAAAAGAATAAAAAAACTCCCTGAGCGCTGATGTTCAAGTTCTCTTGACCAGCTATCTCAGGAGTTTTTTAATGAACCAAAAGGCCTAGGCCTTTTTTAGTTGGCTTTATCTTCGTCTGCTTCAGCTGATGAATCAGCTTTTGCTTCTTCTTCAGGGTCCACTTTCACTTTTACAGGTTCATCGTCAGATGATGTTTCAGCATCTGTGTCTTCTTGTGATTTTGGAGCGTAGTTGATGATGATGTCATCGACTTCAGCACCTGTTTTATCATGATGAGCTGCTTCTGTTTCTTCAACGGCTTTTGATACTTTAGAAGCGACTTCTGATACTTTTTCACCTGTGTATTCTGCTACGGCTCGTCCTTTTTCTTTAACAGCTCCCAAGATATCTTCTGTGGTCAATTCACCAGATTCTAATTTTTGTTTGTAATCGTTAAAGGTATCAACGGCCAAATCTGTGTATTCAGTCGCTTTGTCTTTTGCTTTTTGGTTGTATTTTGTTGGGTCTTCTTTGTAAGCATCGTAAGCTTTTTTCGCTTTTTGTTGCAATTCTTTACCTTTTTCAGATGTCAAGAAATACGCAACAGCTGCACCAGAAGCGATACCGACAATAACATTCTTCAATAGTTTACTCATGATTCTTCTCCTCTTCTTTGAAATAATTTGGTAGCTGCTCTACCAATGGCAAGGGCAGTACTGGCTTTTGTGACTGTTGATGATGCCTGAGAAGCTCTTTGCGTTAAATGGCGAACTTGTCCATTTAAATCAGACACCGTCTCAGATAAATCAGCAACCGCTACAAATAATGGATTGATGGTTGTTACCTTACCATTGACATCTTCGACCAAAACATTAGCTTTAGCCAACAATTCATTGGTCTGATAGAGTGTCACATTGACATCACTGGTCAAGACAGTAATGGTTTGTTTGGTTTCATCAATAGTTTCATTGATCGCATCTACTGTCCGATACAATTTAATGCCAATTGGTATCAAAACACCAACTAATATAGCAAATGCAATAGCAATAATTAAAAGTGCTACTTCTAACATTTCTTCTCCTAACTGACTTTCTATGCTTCTTGATAATAAGGAATATCTTTTTGATGACATCTGCGCCATACCATGAAAAAGAGTCCTACGATTACTAAAATAGCAGACAACCACTGCGATACACGCATGCCAAAGAACATCAAACTATCTGTTCGCATGCCTTCTATCACGAAACGACCGCAACCGTACCAAATCAGATAGAAGAAAGTAATGTCCCCCCGTTTTAAGAAATGTGGTTGATGTCTGACACTCAGAATAAGGATAAAGCCAAGCAGGTTCCAGACTGATTCGTATAAGAAAGTTGGCACCCGATAAGCCCCATCAATATACATTTGGTGTTGGATAAAATTGGGAAGGTAATTCAAATGACTGACTATCTTTCCGTAAGCTTCTTGATTGACAAAATTTCCCCACCTCCCTATAGCTTGGGCTATCATAACACCAGGAGCGGCAATGTCCAAGAAATCCAGCGGATTGATGGCACGATAGTAAGAAAACACAAAAAGCACAATCGCACCTGTAATCAAACCACCGTAAATCGCTAATCCACCGTGCCAAATGGCAAACACTTCACTTGGCGGCTGGCTGGCATAATACGACCAGTCAAAAACAACGTAGTAGAGTCGTGCGCCGATAATGGCTAGAGGAAAGGCGATTAAGATGAAATCCAAGATAGCGTCTGGCAAAATATGCCGTCTAGGTGCCTCTCGCATGGCTAAATAGACAGCAAGAAGCATTCCTGAAACGATACAGATGGCATACCAATGAATACTGAACGGTCCTAACTGAAGAGCAATGGGATTTATCATTCGTTCTCCTCATTTTGACTAATCAGCTTGCTCAAACGCTCTTCAAAGGTCTTGGTCGCATCAAATCCCATTTGTTTGGCACGGTAATTCATAGCGGCAGCTTCGATAACAACTGATACGTTACGACCTGTTTTAACAGGAATACGCACGCGCGGGATTTTAACGCCTGACAATTCAATTTCTTCATTGCCATTACCAAGACGGTCAAAGACCTTGCCTGACTCAAAGTTTTCTAGGTAGATGACCAATTGGACTTGTGATGACCCTTTAACGGCACTAGCACCATACAGACTCATCACGTCGATGATACCAACACCTCTGATTTCTAGCAAGTGCCTTAAAATCTCAGCTGGCTCACCCCACAAGGTTTCTTCATCTTTGGCAAAGACGTCCACACGGTCATCCGCAACCAAACGGTGACCACGTTTGACCAATTCAAGACCTGTTTCACTTTTTCCAATACCTGAATCCCCTTGAATCAAGACACCCATGCCGTAGATATCCATAAGCACGCCATGAACGCTGGTTCTTTCAGCAAGGCAAGAATCCAAGTACCAAGACATTTCACCTGACAAGCGACTGGTTGGGATGTGACTTTGCAAAATCGCAATGCCTTTTTCCTTAGCAGCAGCTAACATTTCCTCAGGAACTTCTAATTTGCGCGCTACAATGATAGCTGGCGTTTCAGGCTTAATCATCTCCGTCAAGACTTGGTAACGGTTGTGCGAGGTCATCTTCATGAGATAGGTCCACTCTTTCATCCCCAACAATTGCAAACGTTCGGGAGAGTAGTAATCAAAATACCCCGTCATTTCAAGACCTGGTCTTGAAATGTCAGCCGTTGTAATTTCCTTGGCCAAGAGTTCATCATTACCATAGACAACTTTTAGCTTGACCTTGTCCACTAACATTTTGACAGTAACAGTCATGTTTTCATACCTGGAACACTTTTTTGCGAAAACACAACACTTTTTTCAATCCCAGCGATTTTGAACGGTTAGGGCTGGGAGCTGCGCTTTTCGTTCGTGTTCCACCCTTTTTCCTTTTCTTTTTATTATATCACAATCACCTCTAAAAGTAAGCGATGACACTTATATTTACCAAAAATGGACTAAGTCAGTCCCACGCTAGTAGAAACCGCCTTAGCCCATCTGTTTATCAGGTGAGGGGATTACCAAATCCAATCGTCGTCATTATCCTCGTCAATCACCTCAGCGTCCTTGCGCCGACGTGGACCCGTTCTCACATCATTTTGTGTCATGTCTTCTTTGTAGGGAAGAAAGATGGCTAAAAGGATGTATAGTACAAGACCAAAGCCATAAAAATAAATGAGCAAAGCGGTCAACACACGTGTCAAAGGCAAGTCCCAACCGAACTTATCGGCAATTCCGGAACAAACCCCACTAACCATCTTGTTTTCGCGCTTTTTATAGAGTACTGATTTCATCTCTTCACTTCCTCTCTACTCTACTACAATCATTATATAACACTTTCAACAAAATAAAATCAGCCCTACGACTGATTTTATTTTTTATCGGTTGGACATAAGTATTAATCTTTATTTAGAAATATCATTTTACTTTCATATATCCAGAAATTCCTTGTGAGGCAAGAGGTGTCCCATCTTCAGCATTCATGATTAAATATGGTGTATCGTTATAATTATAGCCATTTTCAGTTGCCCAAGTATAGAATTTTCCGTTTTTAAAACTCAAGAGAGCATCTGCCATTCTTTGAATCTCACTTTCAGGTTCGTACTTAAAATCTTGTAACACATTAACATTTACCGTAGAGTTATCCCCAGTTACTGTAAAAGTATAACTTACATCTGCATAGTTAGCATCTAGTTGTTGTTTTAGATATTCAGCAAATTGTTTACCAGCTTCGGTATCAAATTTCTTGAATTCTTCAGACGAAGAACTACTTTCGGTTGTACTACTAGAACTTGAGGAAGAAGTTGAAGATTCAACTGTGGAAGAACTAGAAGACGTTGAAATGGTGGTAGAAACAGATGAAACTTGACTAGCTACGGTCTGAGTTGTGGTTGTTTCTTCCAAAACCACCAAGCAGCTACTAAACCAATAAGGGTCAGCCCAACAAAAATATCTTCCATTAAATCCTCCTTAAGCTTTTAATGTGGTTCATTATTTGCACATGAAATTCTCATTTTATCATAAGCAACTTGCCTTGACAACGGCCGCAGCGGTATTTTTGGGTGTTGATACGGCGCTTTCGGTGGTAGTCTTGTCCACATTGTTGGCAGCGGTAATGGTTGGCAGGAGCATTTTGTGAGAGGGAGGGGGCATAGCGCAGGCCATCGACGGCTTTTAGCAAGTCTTTGAAATCAGCATCAGCGTGTTTATAGCCTTTTCCAGCAAAATACAGGTGGTAATGGCAAAGTTCGTGCCGAACGATTTTCCGAAAAACATCTAAGCCAAAAGTATCGTAGATTTTGGGGTTAAAGTCCAAATGACCGTCAGCGGGGAAAAAGCGGCCGCCACTGCTTCTGAGCTTGGTGTTCCAAACGGCAACATGGTTAAAAGACTTGCCAAAATCTTCTTGCGACACGGCTTTGACAAAATCAGTCAAGTTCACGCAAATCTACCAAAGAAAGATTGATTTTGCCACGTTCTTTGTCGATTTTTGACACCCAAACGGTGACGATATCGCCAACGGAAACGACTTGACTTGGGTGGCTGACAAAGGATTTGCTCATTTGCGAAATGTGAATCAAACCGTCATCGTGCAAACCAATATCCACAAAGGCCCCGAAATCCACAACGTTGCGAACGGTTCCTTCTAATTTTTGACCGATTTCAAGGTCAGAAATATCCAAAATGTCCTGACGCAAGACAGGTGCCTCAAAATCATCACGCAAGTCACGACCTGGTTTTAAGAGGTCGGCGATAATGTCCTTGAGCGTTTCTTGCCCAATGCCAATCGTTTCTGCCATTGATGGTACTGAAACGGCTTGGAGTTTGGCTTTGGCTGACTCATCCAAATCTGTAATGTTCAGTTCTTGCAACAAACGTTCAACAGCCTTGTAAGACTCTGGGTGAACCCCTGTATTGTCAAGGATATTGTCAGCCCCTGGGATACGCAAGAAACCAGCCGCTTGTTCAAAGGCCTTGGCTCCCAAGCGAGGGACTTTTTTGATTTCCTCACGTGAGGTGATACGTCCGTGTTCGTCACGGTATTTCACGATATTTTCTGAAATGGTTTTGTTCAAACCTGAAACGTGGGCCAACAAGGCTGGGCTTGCAGTATTGATGTTAACACCGACTTGGTTAACCACGGTATCCACCACAAAATCAAGGTTTTCAGCCAATTTTTTCTGACTAACATCGTGCTGGTATTGCCCAACACCGATAGATTTAGGGTCAATTTTCACCAGTTCTGCCAAAGGGTCTTGCAGACGACGGGCAATGGAAATGGCAGAGCGTTTTTCAACGGTCAAATCAGGAAATTCGTGGCGAGCCAATTCTGACGCTGAATACACAGAAGCTCCGCTTTCATTGACAATCACGTAAGACACTTCAGGGAAGTCTTTCAAAACTTGTGCCACAAAAGCTTCGCTTTCACGGCTGGCTGTCCCATTTCCAATGGCGATGATTTCAATGCCATAAGTGCGAATGAGGTCTGCTAAGTCCTGTTTTGATTGGTCAATCTTAGCTTGGCTGGCTGGTGGAACGGGGTAAATCACTTGAGTCGTCAGCAATTTCCCTGTTTGGTCCACCACGGCTAATTTGGCACCTGTACGAAAGGCAGGGTCAAACCCAAGCACCATTTTGCCTTTAAGAGGTGACACGAGTAAGAGGTGACGCAAGTTTTCTGAAAAGAGTTGGATAGCCCCATCCTCCGCGCCTTCAGTTAACTCATTGTGAACACGACGCTCCATGGCTGGAAGGATTTTTTTCTTGATGGTTTTGGCAATGACATCATCAATGTAGGCATTTTTTTGTTTGAAACGTGCCCCCATGAAACGAATCATTTTATCAACATTATGCTCAAAGCCGACTTTCAAAATACCAAGTTTTTCCCCACGATTGAGGGCAAGAATGCGGTAGCCTTGAATTTTCGCAACTTTTTCTGAAAAATCATAGTAGATTTGGAAAGTCTTGTTATCGTCAGCTGCTTCGTCTTTGACGCTTGAAACAATCGAACTATAAGACCAAATCTCATTGTAAACCCACGAACGTACTTGATTGTCCTCTGAAAAAGCTTCGATGAGGATATCACAAGCCCCTGCAAGCGCCTTGGCGGGTGTGTCAAAACCTTCTGTCAAAAAGGCTTTGGCTTCTTCTTCCAAGGACGGTTTGTTTTGCAAAATCAAGCGAGCCAAAGGAAATAGCCCTGCTTCTCTCGCAATCGTTGCCTTGGTACGGCGTTTTTCTTTGTAAGGGAGATACAATTCTTCAACATCAGCCAATTTTTCAGCCTGTTCAATAGCTGTTTTCAATTCTGGTGTTAATTTCCCTTGTTCGTCAATTTTAGCGAGAACAGTGGCTTTGCGTTCTGCTAAAGCCGTCATGCTCTTATCCAAATCAATAATGGTTTTAATTTGGACTTCATCTAAGTTACCAGTCATTTCTTTACGGTAACGTGCAATAAAAGGAATGGTATTGCCTTCGCTAGTTAATTCCAAAACTTTGGCAATTTGCCCTTCCTTGATACCCATTTCTTGGGCAATAGGTGTGATGTTTTCATTTTTCATAGTAGATTTATTATATCACAAAGTCCTAAAAAAGCCCCTAAGACTTTTGAACAAGCGGGGCAACTCCGTTTTTGTGCTATTTAAGGTTTGATAGTATAATAGGGGGTGATTATTTTAGAAACGAGGTTTTTCTCATTATGGCAATTACACACAAACGACAAGACGATTTGGAAAGTATGTTTTCCAACTTTGCTAGTTTGCCAAAGGTTTCCAGTGACCCTGAAAAAGACAAGGCACAAGATGACAAAAAAGACAAGAAAGTGACTGATTAATCTTATGGCTATCTTTAATCAGTTACCAACCAGCGTTTTGCAATGGTTTGCGATTTTCATCTCCATTATCATTGAGGCGCTGCCTTTTGTCTTGTTGGGAACGATTTTGTCGGGATTTATTGAAGTTTACATCACACCTGATTTGGTGCAGCGTTTTTTGCCCCGCAATCGTTTCTTACGCATCTTGTTTGGAACCTTTATTGGTTTTATTTTTCCCTCGTGTGAATGTGGGATTGTGCCCATCATTACGCGCTTTTTAGAGAAAAAAGTACCGAGTTACACCGCTGTTCCTTTCTTGGCAACAGCACCTATCATCAACCCCATCGTCCTCTTTGCCACTTATTCGGCTTTTGGAAATAGCTGGCGCTTTTTATGGCTGAGGTTGCTGGGGGCCATTATCGTTGCCTTGACGCTTGGTATCATGCTTGGTTTTGTGGTAGATGAAAACATCCTCAAAGCCAATGCCAAACCAACGCATTTCCACGATTATTCTGGCGAAACCTGGTACCGCAAAATTTTCCTCGCCCTAGCTCACGCGATTGATGAATTTTTCGACACTGGGCGCTACTTGGTTTTTGGGACCTTGGTAGCCTCAGGAATGCAAATTTATTTGCCAACACGTCTGTTGACACAAATTGGGGGCAATGCTTTGACGGCAATTTTAGTCATGATGCTACTGGCTTTCATTTTGTCCCTTTGTAGCGAGGCGGATGCCTTTATCGGAGCATCTCTACTGTCCACTTTTGGAACGGCACCTATTTTAGCCTTTCTCTTGATTGGACCTATGGTGGATATCAAAAACCTCATGATGATGCTGCATTCTTTCAAAACCTCTTTTATCATCCAATTTATTAGCGTTTCAACAGCAATTATCATTGTTTATTGTTTGGTGGTGGGGGTAATAGCATGATTCGTTTTATCATTCTTGTGGGGTATTTTGAATTGTCCATGTACCTCCAACTCTCAGGAAAATTGGACCAATACATCAATACTCACTACGCTTATTTAGCCTATATTTCCATGGTGCTTTCCTTTGTTTTAGCCATTGTCCAGCTGGTCATTTGGGTGAAAAATATGGAGCTCCACAGTCATTTGCAGGGCAAATTGGCCAAATTCGCTAGTCCTATTATTTTAGCTATTCCTGTTTTGGTTGGTTTGTTGATTCCGACAGTCACCCTTGATTCGACAACGGTATCTGCCAAGGGTTACCATTTTCCCCTAGCGGCTGGCTCTGCTGGAACAGTCAGCGAGGACGGCACCACCGTTCAATACCTCAAACCTGATACCAGCTTGTATTTCACCTCATCTGCTTATAAAAAAGAAATGCAAAAGGAATTAAAACAATACGAGGGTACAGGACCTGTTAAAATCACGACGGATAACTACATGGAAGTCATGGAACTTATCTACGTCTATCCTGACGCCTTCATGGGACGCGAAATCACCTACACAGGCTTTGTTTACAACGAGCCTGGACACGAGGGGTATCAATTCTTATTCCGTTTTGGTATCATTCACTGTATTGCTGACTCTGGTGTTTATGGCTTATTGACAACAGGTAACGACACGAGTTACCCAAATAACACGTGGATTATAGCCACAGGTACTATCAGCCTTGAGTACAATCAAACGCTTGAGCAGACCTTGCCTGTTTTACACATTACCGAGATGAAAAAGACAAACGAACCTAAGAATCCTTATGTTTACCGCGTCTTTTAACGAAAAATTCCTACAACTAAGGTTGTAGGAATTTTTTTGTTCTTCTTAGATAATGCCTTCCAAAAGACCACGCATGAAGTCTTCTGAATCAAATTCACCGATGTCATCGATTTTTTCACCAAAACCAATGAGTTTAACAGGAATATCTAATTCTTGACGAATGGCAAGAACAACACCACCCTTGGCTGTTCCGTCAATCTTGGTTAGGATAAGCCCCGTCAAAGGTGTGATTTTTGAAAATTCTTTGGCTTGGCTGAGAGCATTTTGACCTGTTGAGGCATCAAGAGCCAACAAGGTTTCATGCGGCGCATCAGGAACCACACGCTTGATAATACGCCCTATTTTTTCAAGCTCAGCCATGAGGTTGTCTTTGTTTTGCAGACGTCCTGCCGTGTCAATCATAAGAATATCAACGTTTTCAGCGACAGCTTTTTCCATACCGTCAAAGACGACTGAGGCTGGGTCAGCTTTTTCAGGTCCTGTGATAACTGGCACGTCCACTCGATGTCCCCACTCAACCAACTGAGCCACCGCACCTGCACGGAACGTATCCGCGGCAACCAGCATGACTTTTTTGCCTTCTTGCTTGTATTTATAAGCTAATTTCCCGATAGAAGTGGTCTTTCCGACACCATTAACACCGACAAAGAGCATAACGGTCAAACCGTCTTGGAAATTGATTTTTTCATTAAAGACGCCATCTTTTTCGTAAATATCAACCAATTTTTCAATGATGACACGTTTTAAATCATCAGCTTTCTTGGCATTTTCCAATTTTGCCTCATAACGCAACTCTTCCGTAAGCTGGGTTGCCACATTGACACCCACGTCAGACAAAATCAGCATTTCTTCCAATTCTTCAAAGAATTCCTCGTCCACTCGGCGGAAATTGGCCAGAAAGGCATTCAAACGCGCGCTGAAACCAGTACGGGTTTTCTTAAGGCTGCGGTTGTATTTTTCTTCTTCCGTTTCAACAGACTCTGCCACTACTTCAGGTTCTGCTTCTGGCTCTTCTTGACGTGTGCTGATTGGCTCAAATGAGATGCTTTCGCCACGTTCCAAGGCTTCCTTAGCTGCAGCTTTTTTAGCGTAATAATCTGCCATGACATTTGAAAAATGCGGGTCAGCTTCTGCTGCATTTTCAGAAAGATCTTCTGATGAGTCAGAAGTCATCTTTTCAGCAACTTCTTCAGTTGATTCAGAAATGACTTCTTTTATTTCTGAAAGTTCCTCAGAAGGTTCTGAAACCATTTCTTCGTTTTCCGCAAGGGTTTCCACAGTTTCCTCAAAATCTGCTGAATTATCCTCATCTTCCGTGATTTCAACAGTTTCTAAGATAGTTTCAGCTGGGGTAGAATCCGTTTCTTCTGTTTCTTCCACTGCTTCGTCTTGTGTGTCTTCTGTTGTTGAGGTGAGGTCAGAGGCTTCTGTGCTTGTTTCTTCTGTTTTTCCTTCCTCAGGGGTGTCAGTCACCTCCTCGGTTTCCACAACAGTTTCCTCAACCTGCTTGTCTTCAACTTCCTCGTCTTTTCGTCGATTTCTAAATAAACGGTCAAATAATCCCATATTCTATTACCAAAGGCAACAGAGCCGATGCCCTATCGCTTCCTTTCTATTTACGCCTTTAAAATGTATTCTTCGATAGTTTCTGCAACACCTGATTCTTCATTGGTGCGGGTGGTTGTGTGGTTTGCGATGGCTTTGACTTTAGGAACAGCATTAGCCATGGCAACACCTAGGCCAGCCCATTTAAGCATGGAAAGATCATTTTCCTCATCCCCCATAGCCATCACTTGTTCAGGCAAGAAGCCTAGATGATCAATCAATTGCTGCAAGCCCGCTGCTTTGTGAACGCCTTTTGGCATCATTTCCAAAATAATCTCACGTGATTTAAAGATTTCAAATGCCTCATACAAGTCTTTTGGCAGCTGCAAAATTTGCTTATCCAAAAATTCAGGATCGGTCACGCTGACCACCTTGTTGTAAATAACATCTTTTGGAATCTCATCAAAACTATCTAACTCCACAAAGGTAAGTTTTGGGTTGGCCTGCGGGTAATGAGAATGATTGCCCTGACTAGGAAGACTGTACACGATGCCATCACTAAGCACGTCAAAAGGCAAACCTAGAGGTTCCAAGGCCCCATGCAAACGCCGCAATTGGTCGCGTGTCAGTTGGCTTTTATCCAAAATCTTCCCATTGGTTTTTTGCACCAAACCGCCGTTGAAGGTGATGATGTAATCCTCATCTGATATTAAATCCAATTCGTCCAACAAATCCTCAACAGCTTTTAAGGGGCGACCTGTTGTGATGACAACTTTTACCCCCTTGTCACGTGCTGCACGCAAGGCTTGTTTATTTTCCTCTGACACCACCTTTTGACTGTCAAAAAGCGTGCCATCCAAGTCCAAAGCCAATAATTTTATCTCTGTCATGGTTTAGCCAACCTTTCCATGTAAGTCATGACAACCTCTTCATCACAATCTCCGATGACTTCATCCGAGATGTTTTTGATTTCTGGGCGGGCATTTTGTGTGGCGATGGCTGTGCCAGCAAATCCCATCATTTCAAAATCGTTGAGGTTATCTCCAAAGGCAAGCACTTCACTGCTATCAATCTCAAAAGCTTGGCAAAGGGCTTCCAGACCCGTGCGTTTGTTGACACGACTATCTATGATATCCACCGATTTAAACCCTGTGGTAACAGCTCGCGCAAAATCCACTCGTTGATTAAACCAAGCCTCACCTTGACGCACCGTATCACCTGAAAAATTCGCCGTTACTTTCAAAATAGCATCTTCTATGTGTGCTAGATTTGGCACACGTTGAACATTTTCATAATAGTGGCTAATGAAGTGAGCGTATTCATCGCTCGCTTTTTGGTGCAAATACGCTCCTTTTTCGCCTGATAACAAAAAATCGTAGCCTGACAGGTAGGGATTTTCCAATAAAGTATCAATGATGTCCAAATAAGCTGGCTTGCTGAGGCCTGATTCAAAGATAATAGAACCATCAGCCTTGACCAAGGTACCATTTTCAGCGATGAAAGCCATCTGATGATGGTAATCCGCAAACATTTTTTCCAAAGCCAAAAGTGGACGACCACTGGCTGCCGCAAATAAAATCCCTTTTTGAGCAAAATCATCTAAAACAGCACGCAACCTTGCCTTATCAAAAGAACCTTGTCGGTTTAAAAACGTACCGTCCATATCTGTTGCTACTAACTTTATCATTATTACACTCCTAAAGAATCGTATAAGCCTATTTTATCAAAAAACACTCTAATTTTCTTGTGAATACAGCATTCTTTTAAAACTTTTACATCTAACACTCCTATTGACCTAAAAACCCCAACTGTTAGCAGCTGGGATTCATTCTATTCTCTTTGTAAAGGCTAGTTCACAAGGTTTTCAGCCTCTTTTAATTTGACCGAAACGATGCGGGAAATGCCTGATTCTTGCATGGTAACGCCGTAAATGCTATCTGCGGCAGCCATGGTTCCCTTACGGTGGGTTACCACGATGAATTGGCTGGATTGGTCAAAACGGTTTAGGTAATCCCCGAAACGTTTGACATTGGCTTCGTCCAAGGCAGCCTCTACCTCATCCAAAATCACAAACGGAATGGTCTTGATGCGGATGATTGAAAAGAGCAGAGCCAAAGCAGACAGGGCTTTTTCTCCCCCCGACATCAAATTCAAAGATTGGATTTTTTTGCCGGGTGGTTGCACCGAAATCTCAACCCCAGCGGTCAACACATTGTCATCCGTCAAAGACAATTCAGCCGAACCACCACCAAACATTTGGCGGAAGGTTAGTTTGAAGGACTCACGAATGGCATTGAAAGTCGTTTGGAAACGCGTTTTCACTTCGTCATCCATATCGTTGATGGTTCCCAAAAGCAAATCTTTGGAATGAATCAAGTCGTCTTTTTGCGTGTTTAGGAAGGTCAGACGTTCCTTGACTCCTTGATATTGCTCAATAGAATCCAGATTGACAGGCCCCAAAGCCTTGATTTGACGATGCAAGTCTTGCAAGCATTGGCGAGCACGTGGCATGTCCTCAATGGCTTGGCTGGCTTGTTTGGCGTCCTCCAAGGTAAATTGGTAATCCTCAGATAAGTCTTGAGCAAATTGACGCAGGCGGCTAGATACTTGGCTGATTTGAGCTTCTAGGCTAGCTTGCTGACGAATCAAATCCTCGTTTTTCTGATTTTCACGCGTCATCAAATTAGCCAATTCTTCCAGCTGTGCCTCGCAGTCTTCCAATTCGAAGCGTTGGCTAACCAGTTGTTTGTCAAGCTCTGATTTTTTGGCCTGAGCAGCTTCTTGTTGCTTTTGCAAAATAGGCAAGCGTTCCAACTGATTGTCGTCTTTGGTCGTTGCCAAAAATTGCTCCAAGCGCTCAATTTCTTCTTTCTTTTCAGCCAAAGTCACTTCGAGGCGAGTTTTATTGGCAGACTCAAATTTTCGCTCACTCAATAAATCACGCTCTGTTAAGGTTTCCTGTGACAATTGCTGACGCAGGCTGGCTACTTTTTGCGTGGTGGCTTGCTTGTTTTCTTTAATCTGCTCAATTTCAAGGTTCAAGGCTTCTTTACGTTCAGCAATAGCCTGCAAATCAGCTTCCAGTTTGGCTTTTTGTTCCTGCAAGGCCACATCGTCTTGCGCACCTTCTGAGGCTTGCAAACGTTGGTAAAGTTGCTTAACATCAGTCAAACGTTCTGCCAATTGCTGGTATTCCAGCTCTGCCTTTTGCTCTGCAAATCGTGCCTGTTCGCTGTCTGCTTTTAATTGTTTCAGGCGTTCTTGTTGAGCTTTCAAGCGTTCTTGCAAGGATTGAACCTGCTTTTCTTGTTGCAACTGCAAGCTTCGCAATTCTCCCAATTCAGCCACAAGGTAATCCAATTCAGGCTTGATGAACATCGTGTTATTTTGACGATTGGCACCACCTGAAAAAGAACCGCCTGGACGGATTTCGGTTCCATCTAGGGTTACCAAACGCACCTGATAATGCAAACGGCGGGCTGCTTGATTGGCGTGGTCTACTGTATCAAAAATAGCCGTCGTTCCCAGTAAATTCTGGAAAATGGTATCTAGACGTGACTCCACAGCAACCAAGTCGCTGGCTACACCTAAAAAGCCTTGACTACCTTTTAGTAGTGAACGGTTTTGAGCAGATAGGTGTCTTGGCTTAATGGTTGTGAGTGGTAAGAAAGTTGCTCGCCCTTGACGTTTTTTCTTCAGAAAATCAATGGAACGTTTCGCAGATGCCTCATCTTCTACAATGACGTGCTGGCTTGCTCCTCCAAGGGCAATTTCAAGTGCCGTCTGGTAATGTTTGTCAAAGGTCAAGTGCTCACTCACCGCACCAATAATGCCACCTAGCTGAGCTGAAGCTTGCAAAACAGCCTTAACACCAGTGTAAAACTGGCTGTGATTTTTCAAAATAGAGGCTAAGCTGGCCTGTCTGGCTTCTTTGGACTTGATCACATCCAATTGGTCAAAGAGTTTGTCTTGTTGGCTGTGGTAGTCTTTTTCAAGCTGATTGGTTTCTTGCTGTACCTTTTGATAAGTATCTAGCAAGTCCTTAACGTCTTGACGAGAGGCTTCAAAATGCGCCAAAGCAGCCTTAGCTTCTTCTTGCAAGCTTGCTAAATTAGCCTGCGTTTTTGAGAGTTCTTCGGACTTGGATGCCGATAATTGTTTTTGATTATCCATGTCCGCCAAGGTCGCGGTCAATCGGTTGGACAACTCTGCCTCTTTTTGCATCAAGCCGACAAATTCTTCACGCAAATGCTCAATCACTTGGTCTGGGTCCGATAAAAATTGCTGCAACTCTGCTTCCAAGTGCTTGATTTGCGAACGCGTAGTGCTCAATTGCTCGTTTAATTGCTTTAAGTGTTCTTTCTTTTGTGTCACTTCTTCTTGCAATTGGCTTTGCGTAGCTTTCAATTCCTGTAATTGGCTACTTGTGGCTTGTTTTTTCTCTTCTTTTTGGCTGGATTCGAGGGTAATCAAATCCATCTGATGAGCGACATCAGCTAAAGTTTTCGTGACAAGCATCAAGTCATCTTGCCCCTTGGAAATGGCTTCAGACAACTGGCGACGTTTGTCTTTTAAGGCATGATTTTTCTTTTCCAAATGCTCTTGCTGAGCATAAAAAGCCGACAAATCTGTCTGCACAGTCGCCAGAGAACTCTTCAACTGCTCCAACTGAGCTTGATCTGTTTGAATATCCTCAACCAAAATACTCAACTGCAGTTGCTTGCGTTCCTCTTCAAAAACCAGAAACTGCTGGGCAACCTGAGCTTGTCTTTCTAAAGGCACGATTTGCGTGTCCAATTCATAAATAATATCTTCCAAGCGGTCTAGATTGTCTTGCGTTTGATTGAGTTTGGTCTGCGTTTCTTTCTTACGTGTCTTGTATTTCAACACACCCGCAGCCTCTTCAAAAATAGCCCGACGTTCTTCGGGTTTGCTATTGAAAATCTCCTCCACACGCCCTTGGGAAATGATTGAAAAAGAATCCCGACCCAAGCCCGTATCCATGAACAAATCGTGAATATCACGCAAACGAACCTTGCGCCCGTCAATCAAATACTCACTATCGCCACTACGGTAAATCCGACGCTCAATGCGAATGGTTTCCTTAGCTTGTGGGATAAAACCATCTGAATTATCCAGCACCACGGTTACCTGAGCGTAATTGAGGGCTTTACGTGTTTCTGTACCTGCAAAAATGACATCCGGCATCTTGCCACCGCGCAAGCTTTTGGCAGAGGATTCTCCTAGCGCCCAACGCAGACTTTCGGTGATATTGGATTTTCCAGACCCATTAGGTCCGACAATCGCCGTCACCCCTTTGTCAAAGCTGACCAGTGTTTTATCTGCAAAAGATTTGAACCCTTGCATCTCGATTTCTTTTAAGTGCATAATCAAACAAAAAAGGCAAACACACCTAAGAAAGCATGAACGACTCTTCAAACAGTCAGCTCAACACTTGCAATAGGTGAGCATTGCCCTTCGTAATTCCTTTCAAAACAGTTATTGCAACGCGTCTAAAGCATTTTTGGCGGCATCTTGTTCCGCTAATTTTTTCGACTTGCCAATACCTTTGCTTTTGGCTTCATCATTAACAAATACCGTCACTTCAAAGACCTTGGCATGGGCAGGACCTGATTCATTAGACACACGGTAATCAATGCTCACATCACCTTGCCCTTGCAGCAATTCTTGAAGAGTGGTTTTGTAGTCTTTGACACGTTCAAAATTACCCTTTTCGACTTGGGGAATCATGACCTTGTTCAAAAAGGCATTGACCGCCTCAACACCTTGGTCCATCAATAAAGCACCAAGAAAGGCTTCAAACAAATCCCCTAAAATCGTGTCACGGTGGCGACCGCCTGATTTTTCTTCGCCATTGCCTAATTTGATGTAGGCATCAAAACCACAATAACGTGAAAAACCAGCCAATGATTCCTCACGAACAATCATGGAACGCATTTTTGACAAATCCCCTTCGGGTTTTTTAGGGTATTTTTTAAATAAGTATTGTGAAATCAATAATTGAAGAACGGCGTCTCCTAAAAATTCCAAGCGCTCATTATGTGAAATGTTTAGGAGACGATGTTCATTGGCATAAGAAGTGTGGGTAAAGGCTGTTTCCAACAACGTCTTATCCTTGAAATCGATTCCAAATTCTTGCTTCAGTTTTTCATTTAAAGCTTGCACAACAAATCTCCCTTCAACATAGACCTAGCAACGCCGACATCAACAAAAGCTGCCTGTCACACATCTTAACAAACAGTGTTATAGACCTTTTTATTATACCAAAAAGTCGTGAAAAATGTTGAGCCAATCGCAATTTCGCTTGAAATATCTCCACAATCTAAAAAAGCTAGTAACCAAAAGGCGGTTGACCTAGCTTTGCTTTGTTTAAAGAATTGTTAATGGCGTCGCTTCATCTGGTGAAGTATCATGGACCGTCATGTCATTTCCTACCCCAAAATCAGCCTGCATGAGATTATTTTCCATGGTCATGTGCGCCAATTCTGTAATATTATTTTCCTTGCTCAAATGCCCTAGGTAAATCTTTTTCGTGCGGTTACCAATGGTGCGAATCATGGTTTGGGCACCGTCCTCATTGGACAAGTGTCCCTTGTCAGACAAAATGCGTTGTTTCAAACTCCAAGGATAGGCTCCTGAACGCAAAATATCCACATCGTGATTGGCTTCAATGAGATAACCATCGGCATTTTCAATCATACCAGCCATGCGGTCACTCACATAACCCGTATCTGTCAACAAGACAAAAGACTTATCATCCTTCATCAAACGGTAAAATTGAGGGTCCACAGCGTCATGACTAACCCCAAAACTTTCGATATCAATGTCACCAAAGGTCATGAGTTTGCCACGTTCAAAAACGTGCTTTTGCACATTGTCCAATTTCCCAATCATTTGGCGGCTATCAATGGTTTCCCACGTTTTTTCATTGGCATAGATGTCAAGGTGATAGCGACGCGCTAGAACCCCAACACCCTTAATATGGTCAGAGTGCTCGTGAGTGATAAAGATAGCATCCAAATCCTCTGGCTTACGGTCAATTTCAGCCAGCAAACTCGTGATTTTCTTACCTGTCAACCCCGCATCGATTAAAAAACGCTTTTTAGGCGTTTCGACATAAAAGGAATTTCCTGTTGAACCAGAAGCTAAAATACTATATTTAAAACTACTGTCTGACATCTATTCTTCATCGTCCTCCCATTCATCATAAACTTCAGAATCTTTTTCATATGGAAGTACAATCGTAAAGGTTGAGCCCTTTCCATATGTACTTTGTGCCCAAATAAAGCCCTTGTGTTGTTTGACAATTTCCTTGGCAATAGCTAAACCAAGCCCTGAACCACCTTGGGAACGGCTTCTTGCCTTATCCACACGGTAGAAACGGTCAAAGATAAGCGGCAAATCTTTTTTCGGAATCCCAAGCCCCTCATCAGAAATGGAAATGATTAACTGGGTTTCTGTCGTCCGCATTTTCACCGTAATTTTGCCACCATCTGGCGAATACTTGATAGCATTGTTTAAAATGTTATCCAAGACTTGCGTCATTTTATCTGTGTCAATTTCCAGCCAAATGGGCTTGATAGGGTAATCACGCACAATCTCGTAATACTTGCCACTAATGGTATCTTGGTTTTTGATTTGGTCAAAACGGTTCAAAATCGAGGTCATAAAAGCTGTAAAATTGGTCACTTCTACTTCCAGACGAACCGTCTGATTATCAATCCGCGATAGGTTGAGCAAGTCCGAAATCATGCGAATCATGCGATTAGTTTCATCCAAAGACACCTTGATAAAGCTAGGGGCAATATCTTCTTTCAGCGCTCCCTCGTCCAAAGCTTCCAGATACGATTTGACAGAGGTCAAGGGTGTCCGCAACTCGTGACTGACATTGGAAACAAAGAGGCGACGCTCCCTGTCTTCTTTTTCCTGCTCAGTTGTGTCGTGCAAAACGGCAATAAGCCCTGAAATAAAGCCACTATCATAGCGATTTAAGGCAAATCTAATACGCAAGGTGATAAATTCACCCGTTTCGTCCCGACGGTTTAAAACAATCTCAGGCGTCTTTGACACCAAATCATGATAAGTGTAATGACTGTCCGACCCTAAAATATCAATGATATTAAGTTTCAAAGCCTCCACGCGCTCCAAATTCAGCTGCTGCTGCGCCGTTTGGTTAATCATGGTGATATTGCCCGCACGGTCCGTAGCAAGCACCCCATCGGTCATGTAAGACAAGATGCTGGCTAAACGATTTTTTTCTTGGGCTAAATTTTCTTGGGCTAAGCGAAAGACGGTTGACAAATCATTTAATTGCGCTGCTAATTCTGCTAAATCTCTATCTTTTTTGATAACAATGTCTTCTGAATATTGTCCTGTAATCAGCTCTCGCACCTTACCGCTTAAACGCCTGATATTAAGAGACGTGCGGTAATCACGAATCGCTAAATACACAAAATAAACCGCTACAAAAGCTAAAAGAAAGAGGAGCGTTTGCTCAAAATAATCTAACATTACCTTATTCATAAGATTTCATGTAATAACCAACACCACGTCGGGTCAAAATGTATTCAGGTCGGCTAGGCGTGTCTTCGATTTTTTCACGCAAGCGACGAATCGTCACGTCAACAGTACGAACATCGCCGAAATAATCATAGCCCCAAACCGTTTCCAACAAATATTCACGCGTCATCACTTGTCCCATGTGGGTTGCCAAATGATGCAATAATTCAAATTCACGGTGGGTCAATTCGATATCTTCCCCACGTTTTTGAGCAACAAAAGCATCTGGCAAAATCTCCAAATCCCCAATCACAATTTCAGAACCAGTTGTTGAGGCATTTTCCTCAGCCACGGCACTTTCAATGTTTTCCGTGCGTCGCAAGTGAGCCTTCACACGCGCCAACAACTCACGATTTGAAAATGGTTTAGTCACATAATCATCGGCCCCAATTTCCAAACCAATAACCTTATCAAACTCACTATCTTTAGCCGATAGCATGATAATCGGAATGTGGCTCGTTTTACGAACTTCCTTAGCCACTTCAAGTCCGTCTAATTCTGGCAACATCAAGTCCAAAATAATCAAATCAGGCGATTCGTCCTCAAATTTCTTCAAGGCTTCACGACCATCAAAAGCCGTGATGGTTTCATAACCTTCCTTGTTCAAATTAAATTTAATAATATCCGAAATCGGTTTTTCATCATCAATAATAAGAATTTTTTTCATATGCCACCTCTTCATTCTTCAACAATTCAAAAATTCTCACACCACAATCGGTAAGCGATTGTCCTAACTGCTACCCTTGATTATAACAAATTTCGAATTCAATTGGAAATATTGATCACCTTGTTTGCTTACTTGCCTCTTTTTTGACGATAACACCATATCTATTGTTACACATTATTTAAATTTTCTGAAAATAATTGACAATTAAGACCCTCTATGATATCATTAACTTACCCCTTATGTTAGATATGCTTACATCTAACTATTTCTATCTTAAAAAGGAGATACTCGTGGCACTTATTGAATTTAAAAACGTTGAAAAATACTATGGTGATTACCATGCGCTTAGAAATATTAACCTAGAAATCGAGAAAGGACAAGTCGTGGTGCTTTTAGGACCGTCTGGTTCTGGGAAGTCAACCCTCATTCGTACCATGAACGCCTTGGAATCTATCGAAACAGGTAGCTTAAAAGTCAACGGGCATAAATTGGTAAATGCGTCTGCTAAAGACCTTGTGCAACTCCGCAAAGAAGTCGGCATGGTCTTTCAACACTTCAACCTCTACCCTCACAAAACCGTGTTAGAAAATGTTACTTTGGCTCCTATGAAGGTTCTTGGAAAATCAAAACAAGAAGCTGAAGAAATCGCTCAAAAATATTTGACTTATGTGAATATGTGGGACCGCAAAGATTCTTACCCAGGGATGCTTTCTGGTGGGCAAAAACAACGTGTGGCTATCGCTCGTGGATTAGCCATGCAGCCTGAATTGCTCTTATTTGACGAACCGACTTCAGCCCTTGACCCTGAAACGATTGGGGACGTGCTTGCCATTATGCAAAACCTTGCCAAAGAAGGCATGAACATGATTGTCGTAACCCACGAAATGGGCTTTGCGCGCGAAGTGGCGGACCGCATCATCTTCATGGCAGAAGGTAAAATTCTAGTGGATACCACAGACGTCAAAGGCTTCTTTGACAACCCAACTGAGCCTCGCGCCAAACAATTCTTAAGTAAAGTCATCAATCATACCAGCGACAATGTTGCCCAAGAATAAAGGAGTTCACTGATATGAAGAAATTAACCAGAATGCTAGTTGTCGCTGTTGTGGCACTGATCAGCTTGACCCTGTTTTCAAGTAAGGTCAGAGCAGACGATAGCAGTTTAGAAGCCATTCAAAAAATCCAAAAAGCAGGCGTGTTAAAAGTTGGGGTCAAACAAGACGTGCCAAACTTTGGTTATTATTCTGCCGAGGCTGGCCAATACGAAGGGCTCGAAATTGATTTAGGGAAAAAAATCGCTAAACAATTAGGCGTGAAAGTAGAATTCACACCCGTAACAGCTCAAACGCGTGAAGCCCTTTTGGACAATGGGCAAATTGATATTTTGATTGCGACTTATACCATTACCAAAGAACGTCAAGCATCTTATGCCATTTCAGAGCCTTACTACTACGATGAGATTGGCTTCCTTGTTGACCGTTCAAAAGGCTATAAAACCATTGACGATTTAAATGGCTTGACTATTGGGGTGGCACAAGGTTCAACAACCAAAGCAGCTATTGAAGAATACGGCAAAGCCCACCATCTCAAATTTAAATTTGTGCAATTGGGTTCTTATCCTGAGTTGGCTATTTCGCTTTATGCTAACCGCATCAACGCTTTTTCTGTGGATAAGTCTATCTTGAGTGGTTACGTCAGCAAGAAAACCAAAATCCTTAGCCAAGGATTTAACGTCCAAGAATATGGTATCGCGGCGACCAAAGCCAACCAAGGCTTGATTAACGATATCAACACCTTGCTTTCAGAATGGAAAGCTGACGGAGAGTTGCAAAAATTATATGACAAATATCATCTAACACCTGCAACACCGAGCGAGAATTAAGAAAGGAGAAACGTATGTTTTTATTAACGTCTAGTCCTTTTGCACTCTCACGTTGGGCAGATTTCTTTGCCAATTTCGGTGAATTTGCAAAAGGGTTTCTATATACTTTGAGTATGTCAGCCTGTGCCTTGATTTTAGCCTTTTTGCTGGGCGTCGTTTTTGGTGCCATGTCTTCGTCTAAAAGCAAGGTCTTAAAAGGGATTGCACGGGTTTATGTTGAGATTTTCCAAAATACCCCACTGCTGGTCCAATTCGTGTTTGTGTATTATGGACTTGCCATTATCTCAAATGGGGCTATCATGATTTCAACCTTTTTCACAGCGGTTTTATGTGTGGGCATTTACCACGGGGCTTATATCACTGAGGTTATCCGTTCTGGGATTGAAGCCGTGCCAAAAGGGCAAACAGAAGCTGCCCTATCACAAGGTTTTAGCTACAATCAAACCATGAGCCTCATCATTTTGCCACAAGCGGTGCGAACGATTTTACCACCGTTGACTAACCAAGTGGTAAACCTTATCAAAAATACGTCAACGGTTGCCATCATTTCTGGGGCAGACATCATGTTCACAGCCAAAGCTTGGGCCTATGAAACAACTAACTACGTTCCTGCCTTTGCTGGAGCGGCGGTTCTTTACTTCATCATGTGTTTCCCACTTGCAACTTGGGCACGCCGTCGAGAAGAAAAGAACAAACGCTCATATTCACTTTAGGAGGAATCTAAATGTCAGTATTAACACCGACGAATATTAGCTTTATCCTCCAAGGATTACAGCTAACGCTTTATATTTCATTTATTTCCATTATTTTATCAACGCTTATTGGAACAGTTTTAGCCGTGATGCGTAATGGGAAAAATCCTGTTCTTCGCATCATTTCAAGCATTTACATCGAATTTGTCCGTAACGTTCCTAACTTGCTTTGGATTTTCATCATTTTCTTGGTTTTCCAAATGAAATCCACTCCAGCTGGGATTACGGCATTTACCGTCTTTACCTCTGCGGCTTTAGCTGAAATCATCCGTGGTGGGCTAAATGGGGTCGATAAAGGGCAAACCGAGGCTGGCTTGTCACAAGGAATGACTTCTTTCCAAATCTTTGTTTACATCATTTTCCCTCAAGCCTTCCGCAAAATGCTACCAGCTATCATCTCACAGTTTGTAACGGTCATCAAAGACACGTCATTGTTGTATTCGGTTATCGCCATTCAAGAATTATTTGGGAAAAGCCAAATCTTGATGGGACGCTATTTTGAACCTAGTCAAGTCTTTACCTTGTATGCGTTTATCACAGCGATTTACTTTGTTATCAACTTTTCGATTTCAACTTTCTCAAGACGACTAGCCAAAAAATGGGAAAAAGCGGCCGAATAAAAACCTATCAAAAAAGCTTATTCATTTGAATAAGCTTTTTTATTAACGCAACAAGGCAAGCAAGTAGCCAAAGCCTTGGTAAGCAACGATGGTATATAGGTACAAGGTGACTGGCTTTGTCAGCAAGAAAATCAAGGTAAATCGCTTAAAAGTCATTTGGGATAAACCTGAAACCATGCACAAAAAATCATCGGGAAAACCAGTGAGAGCAAAGGCAATACCTAGAAATTTCTCATAAAATTTACCATCGTTTTTATCCAAGTAACCAATGTATTTGTTATACGTTTCTTCTGAAACAAAGGCTCTGGCAAAATTTTCCCCGTAACGTCTTGCCAAGGCAAAAGCCATGAGGGACCCTAAAAAGATACCTGTGAGGTTATAGACAAAGCCCCAAACTGGACCAAACGCAATGTAACCAATGACGCTAGTCATGCCCCCAGGAATAATAGGGTAAACCACCTGAACCATTTGTGCTAGGATAAAAATAATGGGTGCTAGTAAGCCCATTTGACCGAGGTATTGTTGGAAAGCGCCGCCCACCTGAAAGTAACTTTGGTGTTGCTGAAAGAAAATGAACAAGGCAATCGAAATCACCACTCCGATACCTGTTAAGATTTGAATGTATTGTCGTTGTTTGCCAACTTGTGTCATCATATCTCCTCGCGTTCTATTCGATTTCTACGTGGTATTCTTTTAACAAGAACACCGTTGCCGTATGGTTCTATTATAACCTAAGGCTCTTTTAGAAATCTTGGTCAAAGTCTTGAAAAGTTGCGGCAAAATTGTGGCAAGTTTTTTGGCATTTGCGACGATAAAAGCACCCATGAAAACTCATAGATGCTTTTGGGTATTTAGCAAATCAATGATAAAGCAGGTTTTCTCCTCGTTAGAAGTGGCTCTTATCGTGCCTTGATGACGTTCGATGATTTCTTTAGTGATGGCTAAACCGAGCCCAAATTGCCCTGATTTGCTCTTGTAAAAGCGTTCAAAAAGATGCTCAAGATCATCTGCAGCAATGGGTTCACCGTCATTTGCCAGCTCGATACGAACACCCGTTTCCAGCTGCTCAACTGAAATAGTCAGGTACTTGTTGTCATAACGGATAGCATTGGACACAATATTTGAAACAGCGCGTTCCAATAGCTTCTCATCACCCTCTATCATGACTTCTTCAGAACTAAAGTGGTGCACAAAGACAAGGCCACGCTCATCTGCGGCCGCTTTTAATCGCCAAGTCACGTCATAAAGCAAATCTGTGATGTTTATAGGCTCCAGATGCAACTGGGTTTGAATAGATTCCATCTTGGATAGGGTCAGCATATCCTCAACCAAATGAGCCATTTTATCACTCTCATCAACAATAATACCAGCTGCTTCTTGCGTATTGGGGATAATCCCCTCGCGAATCCCTTCAGCATAACCTTGAATAGACATGAGAGGCGTCCGCAATTCATGAGAGGAATTTTGAAAGAAGAGCTGCTGGCTGCGTTGGTTGGCGTCAATCAAATCACTCATGTGGTTCACTGTTTCGCGGACCTCGTTAAATTCATGGTAGGCAAAATATGGGTCGTCCTCCATTTTTTCCCGATTACCAAGGCGTAAAATATAAGATTTGAGATTGCTAAAATTGCGGTCCAATTTTCGTGAGGTCACATAAATGCTAAGGTTAGCTACCAAGCCCACAATCACCATGACCACCAACAACAAGATGTTAATGTAGGATTCAAATTCTTCGATGGGAGTAACATTAGCAAATACAAACACATAATATTTAGACGATTGAGCGTCACTTTTGGCAATATAATTTCCCTCTAATTGCCCAGAATAACTTTTCATCTTGACCATGTAGCTGGCGCCATCTACCCTGACTTTTCGAAATTGGTGCAATTGCGCTAGAAAATAATTGGACGACTCCCGATAGGACCAATCTGCCTTGGGGTGATTGATAAAATCATCGACCACTTTTTTGGAAATCGTCTTTTCTGATAAATCGTACAAAGAAGCCGAAATGTACTGAATGTCAAATTGGTCATCTACGATTACATAAGTGGTTTCAAAAATATTGCCCGTGGTTTTCTGAGGTGATTTTTCCCCTGAATGATAGGCATCCAGAGTGGCGTACTGCATTTGCATTGCCGTAATGGCTTGCTCAGCGATAAAAATACGCAAAAGCGTGTTAAAAACCAGCAAAATCATGATAAATGACAGCATGAGAATGGCTAGAGGTTGCACAAACAAAGTTGTGCGAAAACGCACCTGTCGCTGCCAAAATCGTCTGCCCTTAGCTGACTCTTCTTATTTCTTGGTGAGTTTGAAGCCGTAACCCCAAACCATTTCAATAAGGACATGACTGTCAACCTCCCTCAATTTTTTTCGCAAGCGTTTGATGGTGTCATCTGTCACACGCGTTTCCACATCTTCCTCATAACCCCAAATCTGCTGGAGCAGGTCTTGCGAGAAATGGCCTCCTCTTGATGTTTGAGGAGCATTTTCAACAACTCAAATTCTGTATTGGTCAGTTTCAATGGGACTTTCTTGTAAAGGACAAGCCGTTCTTTTTCTGATAAGGTCAAGCCTTCGTAGGCAATCACATCCGCGTCGCTTTTTTTAGAACTCGTGGCATGACGGTTCAAAATCGCCTTCACCCGCAAGCTTAATTTCAAAGGGGAAAACGGTTTGGTAAAATAATCATCTGCCCCTGCTGAAAAGCCCTGCAAAAAGTCCTCGTCCCCATCACGCGCCGTCAACAAGATAATCGGAACATCTGATTGTTTTCGAATACGAGCAGCAATGTCTATGCCACTGGTGCCTGGCATCATCACATCCAAAATAATTACATCCGCTTCTTCCTCCAAAAAGCGCAAAAACAACTGGTCCCTGTTTCAAACACCTCTACCTCTAAACTTTGTTCACACAAAAAAGAAGCAATCAAGTCCCGAATATTCTTCTCATCATCTGCCACATAAACCCTTGCCATGATCAACCTCCTCAATCTTTTTCTCTTTATCCTAAAATGCCCATATCATCTCTTTAAAAGCGTTTTCGTATTTCTAATCATCTTATTATACCATACCGCAAGAGACTTCTCTTTTTTCAGGTTTTTCTAGGCAAATCATGATACAATGAAGACCGAATCAAGAAAGGACATTATGAATAATTTAACAGAACGTGCCTTTGCCAAGGCCTTAAAAGACATCATGCAGGACAAATCCTTTGATAAGGTGACCGTTACCGAATTGGTCAAAAAGCTCAATGTCAACCGCCAAACTTTTTACTACCATTTCAATGATTTGTACGACCTTTTGGAGCGTATTTACATCATGGATGGGGATACGATTTTAAATCAAGCTGCCAACTCAGGCACCTGGCAAGAAGAGCTTTTGGCTATTTTTCATTACATTCAAGACAATCGGCAATTTGTCTGCAACACCTATTATTCTGTAAACCGCAATTATCTGGAGCATTTTTTATATGACCGCATTTACCGCTTTATCAAGCCAATCGTACAAGAAAAACACCCAAACTTGAGCGGAACAGAGCTAGATTACCGTGTGAATTTTTACAAATACGCTTTGGTCGGTTTTGTTTTAGACTGGATTGATTCTGGCTTAAAAGAAAATCCTGAAGCATTAGCGCAACACATCAGCCGTGTCCTTGAGCCATTATAACTAGACATATCTACCAAAGTGTCTAACATCTATACACTTTCCACACTTTGTCTATGTTCTCTTTTCTCAAAATGGGGTTTAATGAGAATGAATTTAGATAAGGAGTTGACATGTATGTATTATTCAAATGGTAATTACGAAGCTTTTGCTCGTCCTAAAAAACCTGAAGATGTCGATAACAAATCGGCTTACATTGTCGGTGGAGGTCTAGCTGCCTTGTCAACAGCTGTTTTCCTTATCCGTGATGCACAAATGCCAGGCGAACGCATCCACATCCTTGAACAATTAGGGCTACCAGGTGGTAGCATGGATGGGATTAAAAATGAACGTTTAGGCTATGTCATCCGTGGTGGGCGTGAAATGGAACCTCACTTTGAAGTGCTTTGGGATTTATTCCGTTCCATTCCATCTTTAGACAATCCTGAACATTCTATTTTGGATGAATTTTACTGGTTAAACAAAGAAGACCCTAGTTATGCTAAGACACGTGCCATTCATCAACGTGGTAAAGCCATTCCTGACGATGGTCAATTAACCCTTTCTGAAAAAGCTATTAAAGAAATCATTCACTTGATTTTGACACCCGAAAGCCAACTAGACGATGTCCAAATCAATCAAGTCTTTAGCGATGAATTCTTTGAATCAAACTTCTGGCTTTATTGGAGTACCATGTTTGCCTTTGAACCTTGGGCAAGTGCGATGGAAATGCGTCGTTACCTCATGCGTTTCATCCAACACGTTGGGACATTGAAGAACCTTTCATCTCTTCGATTTACCAAATACAATCAATACGAATCATTGATTTTGCCTCTTGTTCACTTCTTGAAAGAAAAAGGCGTTGATTTCCAATACAATACAACCGTTACCAACATCTTGGTCAACCGCTCTGGAAATGATAAGATCGCCACTAAAATTGAATGGGTTAAAGATGGTGAACGCGAAAGCCTTTCATTGAGCAAAGACGACCTTGTCTTTGTTACAAATGGTTCGATCACTGAAAGTTCTACCTTTGGTGACAATGACCACCCTGCTCCTGTCGAACATCCACTTGGTGCCAGCTGGGAACTTTGGAAGAAATTAGCCGCTCAAGATAGCGACTTCGGTCACCCTGAAAAATTCTGTGAAAACATTCCTGATAGCAACTGGACCATTTCTGCGACAATCACTTTCAAAGATAAACGCGTGGCTCCTTACATTGAAAACATCAACCATAAGGACCCTTACAGCGGTTCTATCGTTACAAGTGGACCAACCAGTATCAAGGATTCTAACTGGTTGTTAGGTTATTCTATCAGCCGTCAACCACACTTCCAAGTTCAAAAAGAAAATGAACTTGTTGTTTGGCTCTACGCTCTTTACACTGACCGCGAAGGTAATTACATTGCCAAACGTCCTGATGAATGTAGCGGTAAGGAACTTTGTGAAGAATGGCTTTACCATATTGGTGTGCCAGAAGACCAAATTGAAGACATTGCCAGTGCTGCGTCAACCATTCCCTGTCACATGCCGTACATCACCACTTACTTCATGCCACGTGGTAGCAAGGATCGTCCATTAGTTGTTCCAAAACACAGTAAAAACCTTGCCTTTATCGGAAATTACGCCGAAACCCCAAGAGATACTGTCTTTACAACAGAATACTCTGTTCGAACCGCTATGGAAGCTGTTTACACCTTGTTACATGTTGACCGTGGTGTGCCAGAAGTATTCGCTTCTGCCTTTGACGTGCGCATGCTATTAAACGCCTTCTATTACTTGAACGACCAAAAATCATTGGATGAACTTGACCTTCCTTGGGCTGAAAGAGTCATTCTTAAAGAAACCCTCAAGAAGATTAAGGGCACTTATATCGAAGAACTCTTCCACGAATATCACTTATTGTAATTATCCTGTATATCGTAGAAAACTCTGTTCAAACTATTCAAATAGGCTCCACGTAAAGTGGAGTCTTTTTTGTTAGCTGATTTTGAGGAAAAGAAAACACCCAAAAGTCTAAGCTTTCGAGTGTTTCTGGTCCATTGAGCAAATGCCTTATTTAGCTGGACGAGATTTGCGAGCAATATCTGCCAAAATGTTTTCCACAAAGGCATCAACACTTTCTGTGTGGGTTTGTTTGCTACCGTAACGACGAACATTGACAGTCTTGTCAGCCATTTCTTTATCCCCAACAATCAATTGGTAAGGAATTTTCTTGGTTTGGCTTTGACGGATTTTAAGTTGCATTTTTTCGTTACGTTCGTCCACGTCAGCACGAACCCCTTTATCACGCAAGATTTTAGCTACTTCCCAAGCGTAATCAATATGTGCTTCGTTAGATACTGGGATAACAGTCACTTGGTGTGGAGCAAGCCAAGTTGGGAAAGCCCCTTTGTAATTTTCAATCAAGATGGCTGTGAAGCGTTCCATAGTTGAGATAACCCCACGGTGAATCATGACTGGACGGTGTTCTTCACCATCAGCACCGATGTATTTAAGGTCAAAACGTTCTGGAAGAAGGAAATCCAATTGGATAGTTGAAAGGGTTTCTTCATTACCAAGGGCAGTTTTCACTTGGATATCAAGTTTTGGTCCATAAAAAGCAGCTTCACCTTCTGCTTCAAAGTAATCCAAGCCCATGTCGTCCATGGCAGCTTTCAACATGCTTTGAGCATTTTCCCACATTTCATCGTTGTCATAGTATTTGTGAGTATCTTTAGGGTCACGGTATGACAAACGGAAACGGTAATCAGTCAAGTTGAAATCTTCATACACATCAATAATCAATTGGAGGGTACGTTTGAATTCGTCTTGGATTTGTTCAGGTGTCACAAAGGTATGGCCGTCATTCAATGACATTTCACGCACACGTTGCAAACCAGTAAGAGCACCAGATTTTTCGTAACGGTGCATCATACCAATTTCAGCGATACGAATTGGCAATTCACGGTAAGAATGCACGTGGTGTTTGTAAACTTCGATGTGGTGTGGGCAGTTCATTGGACGAAGCACAAATGATTCGCCATCACCCATATCCATTGTTGGGAACATGTCTTCACGGTAGTGGTCCCAGTGACCTGATGTTTTGTAAAGGTCAACAGAAGCAATTGGTGGTGTGTAAACATGTTGATAACCAGCTGCGATTTCTTTATCCACAATATAGCGTTCCAACGTACGACGAATAGTTGCTCCGTCTGGCAACCAGAATGGCAACCCTTGACCAACTTCTTGTGAAATCATGAACAAGTCAAGTTCTTTACCAAGTTTACGGTGGTCACGTTCTTTGGCTTCTTCACGTTGTTTGAGGTAAGCTTTCAAATCTTTTTTATCAAACCAAGCTGTACCATAAACACGTTGCATCATCGCATTGTCACTGTTACCACGCCAGTAAGCACCCGCTACGTTCAACAAGTGGAAAACTTGGATGCGACCAGTACTTGGGACGTGTGGGCCACGACAAAGGTCTGTGAATTCCCCTTGTGAATAAATAGTCAAACCACCTTCATCTTCTGAATGTTCTTCAATCAATTCAAGTTTGTAAGGGTCATTTTTGAAGATTTCACGCGCTTCGTCTTTAGTCACTTCTTGACGAATACATGGGTAGTTTTCTTTAACAATTTTTTTCATTTCTTCTTCGATACGAGGAAGGTCTTCATCAGTGATTTGACCAGCAGCATTATCAGTATCGTAGTAGAAACCATCTTGGATAGCAGGACCAACACCAAGATGAATATCAGGGAAAAGACGTCGTGCAGCTTGTGCAAAGAGGTGAGCTGCAGAGTGACGCAAGATTGGCAAGGCATCTTCGTGATCAGGTGTCACGATTTCAAGACTACCGTCTTCTGTAATGGCACGCGTTGTGTCAATCAATTTACCGTTTAATTTACCTGCCAAAGCTTTTTTGGCTAATGAATTGCTGATGCTTTGCGCGATTTCAAATGTTGTCACGCCAGATTCAAATTCACGTACAGCGCCGTCTGGAAAAGTAATGTTAACCATATCTATCTCCTTTTATATTGGTTACAAGTGTTAGAAGGTTATCAAGCATCTCAGGATAAAAGAAAAACGACATCCCAAAAGGACGTCGTAACGTGGTTCCACCTTCATTTATCCACGACAAAAAATGCCATGAACCTCAGATCAGCTATATCGTAGCTACCGTTTTATGTTTGCATAAAAACAAGGAAGTAGTATTGAAGCAGTCAACCCTGTGCCCTTCTCACCAGCCGGCACTCGCTCTAAAGGTTGGTTCTTGTTCAACTTGTCTTCGTTAGTTATTATAGCACGATTATTTTATTTTTCAAGGAATCTAATCTAAAAAATCACGGATAGATTGAATCATGCGTCCTGGGGCTTTGAGAACCTTGACAGACGTTTTAGCTGTTGATTTCGCCACTCTTCTTGGCAAATCTCTAGCAGAACGGGCAATATGGACAGAACGTTTTTCCTTGCGACGAATGGTCATGGAAATTTTTTCTTTTTTCTTGTTACGTGCTGAAATCAAGACATCCAAGTAAAATTCATAGACCGATTTGCCAAAATGCTCAGCTGAAATATCATACAACTTTTCTTGATAGGCTTTAGGGTTCATCGGTGGCGTGTCTGCAATCGCATCTAAAATAGCGTCCGCCAAATCATCCTCACGGTAAAACAGGGTTCCAAACATCTTGTGGTCAATCACGTCATCCAAGTAAGGATTACCATGTGCAATCACTGGTGTTCCGCTCGCCAAACTTTCTGTATAAGTCAAACCTTGGGTTTCACTGGTTGAAGCTGAGATGAAAAAATCGCAGGTTTTGTAATACAAGACCGTTTCATCATGTGGCACCATACCTGTAAAAATAACCGCGTCCTCAATACCCAGCTCTTTTGCTTGCTGCTGCAAGTCTTTCAAGTAAGGCCCATCACCAGCAATAACCAATTTGACGTGCTTGTTTTCAGACAAGACCTCTGGCAAATGTTTTAGAACAGCTTGAATGTTTTTCTCGTAAGAAACCCTAGACAAGCTAAGCAACATAATGTCATCATCAGCCAACCCTAATTTGTCACGTAAAACCTTGGTGTCTTCAGCGGTGATGTCATCTCGTTCGTATTCAGCCACACGGATGCCTGTTGGAACGACACGTTTAGGGATTTTGATATGATAGTCATCCAAAAGATTTAAAACAATACGTGATGGGCAAATAACCCCATCCAAGTCATTCAAATAGCCACGCATGATGTATTTGACCATGCCTGGTTTGATGATTTTCCCATTTGCAATATAACCCACATAATCTTCGTATTGGGTGTGATAGGTATGGACGGCAGGAATACGCAAGGCCGCTGCGATCATTTTTCCTAACATCCCAACGCTAAATTCGGTCTGCGTGTGAATAATGTCCAATTTGTATTGTTTGGCGATTTTGTAGGTTGAAATCAAGCCACGGTAAGCCACGCGACGGTCGGTAAACGACACAAAAGGAACACTTGGCAAACGAATAATTGTGGGATCTTCGTAACGTTTCACCGCTTTATCGGTTGTTGTAAAAATATAAACCTCGTGCCCTGCTTTTTCTAACTCTTCTTTTAGGGTACGAATACTCGTTGCAACTCCTGATACCTGCGGAAAATAAGTATCCGTAAACAGACCTACTCTCATGTTATCACTCCATTACTTTTTCATAAACCTGCACTAATTCATGAGCCACCTTGTCAATGCTGCGACTCTCAGCCACATGATAACCTGCCTCACGTGTAGAGGTTTTATCAGCAAGCACCTGTCTAAGCGCCTTGACAAAACCAGGGACATCGCTGGCAAAGGTAGCTGATTTATCATCCAACCAACCCTTATAAACGGGAATATCACGCAAAACGACTCGTTGGTGACTAGCCAAAGCCTCTAAGACCACGATACCTTCTGTTTCTTCACGACTTGGGAAAAAGAAAGCATCCGCACCACTCATAGCTCCCTCAAAAACATCACCTTTAATGTAGCCTGCAAAAGTAACATTTTCAGGGTGGTCGTGTTCGACTAAACGTCTGACTTTATGCGGAATCACCCATTTGTTTGTATCTCCAAACCAAATAAATCGGACATCAGGCATCTGCTCAGCGACCTTGATAAAATCATCAATACCCTTGCGCATGAAATACAATCCCGCACAAATAACCACTTTGTCATCAGATTTTAGCTTAAAATAATCCCTAAAAGCCTGCTCTTTTTGTGGATTTGGCACATAACGTGACAAATCAATGCCATTTGACACTGCATAAATAGGTGTTTGAACCCCATAACCTGCAATCAAAGATTTAGAATACTCGGTTGGAGTGATGACCGCATCGGCTGTTTGGTAAAAATGACGCAAATAGCGTTTCACCAAAGGGGAAACCAAATTAGAACCAATGAAAGAGTTTCTAAAATCTTCCTCCGTCGAATGCCCATGCACAATCACCTTTTTCCCAGCCCTTTTAGCCTGATGGAGCAGGTAACCACTCCTTAGACCGTAAGTGTTAATATGAATCAAATCGTAATCATCTTCAGGATTGATGGTATAAGCTTGTCCTACCATGTTTAAAGCGCGTTCTTGGTGTTTTATCGCACGCCCAATACCTGATTTACTCAAATAATTTTCCGCTTCCAAATATAGTAAAACTTTCATACTATTTATTATAGCTTATTTTCTGTTTTTTTTCATTTAAAGACAAAAAAGTGCCTGATTAGACACTTTTTTGCGGATACTCGGCGACTGCATCGCGAGTTTTTTTAAGGAAAGATCTCTAAGATTAAATTTAACGTGTGGTTCCACGTACAGTCACGCCATGGTTTAGAATGATTTCTTTTTCTTCTAACTCTTCTTTGTTCATGATTTTAGTGAGCATACGCATACTAACAGCCCCTAAATCATAAACTGGCTGACTAATACTTGTTAGGTTTGGACGTGTGTAGGAAGTGATTGGTGAATCATTGCTTGTGATGATTTCAAAATCTTCTGGAACATTGACACCCGCTTCAAACAAGCCATTAAGCAAGCCTGCTGCTAATTCATCTTCTGCCACATAAGCTGCGGTAGCACCTGAATTGAGCACACGCTTGGCTAACTCAAACCCATCTTTATAGTTGTAATTGACTTCAAAGACAAGACCTTCTTTGAACGATAAGTTGTTCTTTTCAAGACCTTGCTTATAGCCAGCTAAGCGAACTTTACCATTGATTTCGTCAATGAGCGGACCTGAAACAAAAGCGATTTCTTGGTTATTCTCAGCTAAGCGATCCACAACATCAGCCACAGCAGCCTTGTAATCAATATTAACACTTGGCAATTGGTGGTCTAAATCAACAGTACCGGCAAGAACAACTGGTGTACGTGAGCGAGAGAACTCTGCACGAATTTTTTCAGTCAAATGGTGTCCCATAAAGATAATACCGTCCACTTGTTTGGCAAACAAGGTGTTGATAACGTTGATTTCTTTGTCATCGTCTTCATCACTAGATGCTAGGACAATATTATACTTATACATAGCAGCGATATCATCTATCCCTTTTGCTAGAATTGAGAAATAACTATTGGCAATATTTGGAATAACCACACCGACAGTTGTCGTTTTTTTACTTGCCAAACCACGAGCAACGGCATTTGGACGATAATCCAAACGTTCAATGACTTCAAGAACTTTTTTACGTGTGTTTTCTTTGACGTTTTTGTTTCCGTTTACAACACGGCTGACAGTTGCCATAGAAACGCCAGCTTCTCGGGCAACGTCGTAAATTGTAATCGTATCATCAGTATTCATTGTTGGACTTCCTTTCTATTTGAAAATTTCGCTTTCATCATATTCTATCATTTTTTATAAACGCTTTCAAGTACTAAAGCACTCTTTTTAATTTTTTATCTATTTTAATTTTTAAAAGCTACTTTTTCGCTTAACCAAGTCGTTTTGCAGCTATCTCTAATCTTTATTTTTTTCAAGAAAGACTTGATTTTTTTACTTTTTTTTGAAAAAATGTGAGTAATAGAAAGAAGGGTTCTTATGTCTAAATTAACACAAATTCGTTCTTATCTTCAGCAAGAAAAAGCTAACCTTGCGGTTTTTTCTGACCCTGTAACGGTCAACTATTTGACTGGTTTTTACTGTGACCCACATGAACGCCAAATGTTCCTCTTTGTTTATAGTGACCGTGACCCTGTGCTTTTTGTTCCAGCACTAGAAGTGGCACGCGCTAGCCAAGTCCTTGATTTCACTGTTTTTGGCTATATGGATTCTGAAAACCCTTGGCAAAAAATCAAAGCAGATTTGCCATCAACTGACAGCAGCAAAATTTTTGCAGAATTTGACAACCTTAATCTAACCAAATTCCAAGGCTTGCAAACTGTTTTTGATGGGCATTTTGAAAACTTGACACCGTTTATTCAAAAAATGCGCCTCATCAAATCACAAGACGAAATCGACAAAATGTTGGTTGCTGGACAATTTGCGGATAAGGCTGTTCACGTAGGATTTGACAACATTTCACTCAACAATACCGAAACAGACATCATCGCGATGATTGAGTTTGAAATGAAAAAACAAGGCATCAACAAAATGAGTTTTGATACTATGGTTTTGACTGGTAATAACGCTGCCAACCCACACGGTATTCCAGGTACCAACAAAATCGAAAACAACGCTCTTTTGCTCTTTGACCTTGGTGTTGAAACGCTGGGTTACACTAGTGATATGACGCGTACTGTTGCGATCGGCAAACCAGACCAATTCAAAAAAGACATTTACGAACTTTGCTTGGAAGCCCAATTAACCGCTCAAGACTTTATCAAACCAGGTGTAACCGCTGCTGAAGTCGATGCTGCGGCTCGCAATGTGATTGAAAAAGCAGGTTACGGTGAATACTTCAACCATCGTCTTGGACACGGAATCGGTATGGACGTGCACGAATTCCCATCAATCATGGCAGGAAACGACTTGGTTATCGAAGAAGGCATGTGCTTCTCTATTGAACCTGGTATTTACATTCCTGGTAAAGTTGGGGTTCGTATTGAAGATTGCGGTCATGTGACCAAATCAGGATTTGAAGTCTTTACCCAAACACCAAAAGAATTACTTTACTTTGAAGGCTAAACACAAGAAAAAACGTTCAACATCTGAACGTTTTTTTGTTAACGCCCTGCATTTCCTAGCAAATTAACCATCAAGACTCCGACAATAATCAAGCCCAAACCAATAATGGTGTAAAGATTGAGCTTTTCATTGAAAACCAAGATGGAAATAACAGCCGTTACTAGCAAACCAACACCTGACCAAGTGGCATAGGTAATCCCCAGTGGAATTTTTTTCATGGCTAATGACAAGAAAAAGAAACACACTCCATAACTCAACAGGGCTGATACACCAGGTAAGGGTTTACTAAACCCTTCTGATACTTTTAACAATGTTGTCCCCAACAACTCACCTATTATCGCGATAAACAGGTAGATATACGACACAACTGATTGACCTCCTTATGTCTTGCTTTATCTATTGTATCTACGTTTTGCATCTCTTGTGGTAAAATAAAAGATAGATGACCCTATTTTATTTTAAATAGGTAAAAAAAAACAAGTCTTAATTCTAATGATATGGTCATTTTAGTAACAATGATTAACTAGAAAGGAATGTGACACTGACATCTAAAGAAACCATCAAAGAAACCGTTCGTGCTGCATTTGATAACCGCGTTGCCGTTCGTGTCTATAATGACAAAGTCATTTCGCGTGAGGATATGGAATTTATTTTGGATAGTGCTTGGCTAAGCCCTTCTTCTATCGGATTAGAAGGTTGGCGTTTTGTCGTCTTGGACCGTCCACACATTGCCAAACTGCGTCAAGAACTCAATGCCGTCGCTTGGGGTGCCCAATACCAGCTGGACACTGCTAGTCATTTTGTCTTGCTCCTTGCAGAAAAAAATGCCCGCTACGATTCTGAATCAGTCAAAGAAA
Source organism: Streptococcus sp. UBA3373 (assembly GCF_002360305.1). Taxonomy (NCBI): domain Bacteria; kingdom Bacillati; phylum Bacillota; class Bacilli; order Lactobacillales; family Streptococcaceae; genus Streptococcus; species Streptococcus sp. UBA3373. Next base: position 72,644 of record NZ_DEQF01000011.1, read on the forward strand.
GCTTGATTCGTCGTGGGTTTATTGGTGAGGAAGAGCTCAATGCTCGCTTGGCGACTTATAAATCTTTCCAAAAAAACGACATGAAGATGGCTGATAATTCAAGAGCCTTGTTTGATTGGACAGCAAAGCAAACCTACATCGCTCTTGGCAATATGATGACCACAGCTAGCATGATTGGCATTGATTCTTGCCCGATTGAGGGCTTCAACTATGACAAGGTCAATACTATTTTGGCTCAGGAAGGCATCATTGATCCTGACAAAGAAGGCATTGCCAGCATGGTATCCTTTGGCTATCGCCTCCGTGACCCAAAACACCCACGCTCACGCAAACCACGCGAAGAAGTCATCACTTGGTGGGATTAAAAACCAAAAGGCTAGGACTTGTGTCCTAGCCTTTTTAACTGCTTAATAATAACCATAACGGATAGCCGATAGCTGCTGCAAGGCTTTAAATAAGTCGGATTGTTCTTTGGATAAAACAATGTGATTATCTGCCATGACCTTTACCAGTTCGATGTTCATTTGATTAAAGATAAAAGGCGTTGATGTACCACTTGTTTTTAATTCCTGACGGTACTTGACCAAGAGTGCCGTCAAAGGCTCTTTTTTGCTATCATTTGCCATTGATGCGATTAATTCCTCAAAAATAGGCAAGGCTGCCTCTCTTCTCTCTTTACCACCTGAAAACCATTTTATTCCCATCATAATCACCCCTTCTATCACCTTTCGGTATCTTCTTAATGTTTACTAGTATAGCACACTTTTCAAAACAATGGACAGCTTAGTCACAAACGGTTATTTTTAAGTCCTAAACGGTTCTAAAAACAAAAAAAGCTCACCACGGAGCTTTTTTATAGTGATTAACGTGCATTGAAATTTTTCATTTGGCGTTTGATATCGCGGTCTTGTTCGCGGCGTTTGATGGATTCGCGCTTATCATAATCGTGTTTTCCTTTTGCCACACCGAGCAAGACTTTAGCAAAGCCATTTTTCAAATAAACCTTGAGAGGAACGAGGGTCATCCCTGTTCCTTTTAATTCATTGGCTAATTTGTCAATTTCACGTTTTTTCAGCAATAATTTTCGAGTGCGGTCGGGGTCTTGATTCCAGATATTCCCTTGCTCAAAAGGAGAAATGTGGACATTAATGAGCCAAGCTTCTCCGTTTTTAATTTGAGCGTAGCCGTCCTTTAGTTGAATACGAGCAGCACGAACGCTTTTGATTTCAGTCCCTGTTAGGACTATTCCTGCTTCAATTGTATCAATAATGTTATAGTCATGACGAGCTTTTTTATTTTGGGCCACGACATTTCCTTCACCTTTTGGCATAGCGATACCTCTCTTGAACCTTTGTCGTCACGTTATAGCGACTTATTTCTTTTTACGTTTTTTTTCTTGGCAACCTCTTTGTAAAAAGGTTTCTTACCTGATTTTTTAGATGCTTTTTTAGCTGGTTTAGAGCCTTTGCGTTTTTTAGATTTGTGGTCCTTTGCTTGGTCTGATTTTGGTCGGCGTTTGTCCTTGTTAGAGCGGTCCTTACGGGATTTTTTCACTTTTTCAATCACGTCATACTCGCTTGGTAGGTATTCAAAGTCAATGTCGCCTGTTTCCTTGTCGGCACGAACCAACTTAATCTTAATTGGTTGCCCCACACGAAAGACCTTGCCAGACTTCTCACCTTGCAGCGTCATGGTACGCTCATTGTAGTTGTAAAATTCTGGGAGAGTCGTGATGTGAATCAACCCTTCAATGGTATTTGGCAATTCAATAAACAGACCAAATTTGACAACGCTAGATACCACACCTTCAAACTCTTCGCCAACGTATTCTTCCATGTATTCTGCTTTTTTCATGGCTTCTACTACGCGTTCAGCGTCGATAGCCCGGCGTTCAAGGGTTGATGAGGAAGTGGCTAATTCAGGGATAACTTGTCTGAAATGCTCGATTTTCTCATCAGTGACCTGCGTGTATTCGCGAATCATGCGGTGAACCAGAAGGTCAGGATAACGGCGAATTGGGCTTGTAAAGTGGGTATAATACTCTGCTGCCAGACCATAATGCCCATGATTGTGTTCTGAATAGCGGGCTTGTTGCATCGAACGCAGCAACATCATGTTCAAAACGTCTGCACCTGGCTTATTTTCCACCTTAGCCATGAATTCTTGCAAGGCTTGTTGGGTGATTTTATTGGCCGTCCCATGAATGTGAATGCCAAAAATACTTGCATAATCAAGGAATTTTTGCAATTTCTCTGCTTTAGGCTCTTCGTGAATACGATAGATAAAAGGCAATTTGCGTTTTGAGAAATGTTCTGCTACGGTTTCATTGGCTGCCAACATGAAAGACTCAATCATGCGTTCAGCTACACCACGCTGACGCAAGACGATATCCACAGGTATCCCTTTATCATTGATGATAATTTTTGCCTCATTGGTATCAAAATTCAAAGCCCCACGACGCACACGCATTTTCTCCAAAATGGCGTGCAAATCAGCCATGTGGTGAATCGATTCAACAATCGGCTGGTATTTTTCTGCCAATTCGTCATCCCCAGCAAGGATAGCATTGACATCACTATAAGTCATGCGGAAAGTGGTGTTAATCACTGATTGGCAAATTTGGTGATTGACCACACGACCCTTGCGATCGATTTCCATCAGACAAGATTGCGTCAAACGGTCCACATTTGGATTGAGGGAACAAATTCCATTTGACAAACGCTCAGGCAGCATAGGTACCACACGGTCCGTTACATAAACAGAAGTTCCACGCGCCACTGCCTCACGGTTTAGGGCAGAGCCTTCTGTCACATAATAAGATACGTCCGCAATATGCACACCCAATTCAAAATGGCCATTATCAAGCAATTTAATATGTACGGCATCGTCCAAGTCCTTGGCATCCGCACCGTCAATGGTAAACGTCACTTCTTGACGCAAATCCACTCGCCCAATCAAATCTTTGTTTGTTGGTACATTGGGCACAGCATTGGCTTCCGCAAGCACATCATCTGGAAAGTCAGACACGATGTCCATCGATTCCAAGACCTCCAAGACATCAATCCCCACATCGCCTTGATGTCCCACAATATCACGCACTTGACCGACAAAATAATCGTGGCCACGCGTTGGGTACTTGTCAATATCTACCTTGATAATCTCAGTTCCGTCCAAGACCACGGGCTCTTTTTTGATGTAAATTTTTTGTTGGATTTTTTGATTTTTAGATTTGATGTAACCAGCATATTTTGGCTTTTCATCATCGAGGATAAATTTCCCCACAACAGTCTTCAGGCTGCGTTCCACAATACCAACAATTTTAGCTTCAGCAGCTGTTCCTTTCAAACGGTTAGCAGGCTTTTTAATGACTGCCTCAACCGTATCCCCATCAATCGCATAGCCAACATCATTGCGACCGATAAACATATCGTCTTCATTCTCATCAACGATTAAAAAGCCAAAGCCTGCCTTATTTGCTCGAAAAATCCCTGTAACGGTAACTTCTTTTTTCTTTTCTTGTTTCTTACGCAAAGATAGCATACCAGCGTCATTAAAACGCAACTTTCCCTGACTTTCAAGGGTTGAAATTTCCTTAATCAGCTTAGGAAATTTCTTAGCTCCAGTCATCTCCAAAGCCTCGGCTAATTCATTCACCGTCACTTTTTCTCGTGTTTCTAAATACGTTATAATTTTGTCATTCATCATACTGCTTTTTTGGCTTTTTCCTCTAAAAAGCCTTTTATATCCTCACCTTTAATCTCTTGATTTGGAAAAGCAAGTACTGTGAACTCGCTTTTACCACTTTCATTCATAATAAAAAATGAGCTGACTGACCAGCTCATGAGTTCTTAGACACCATTCAAGATGAGCGGCTAAGACAAAGTCCGTCCCTAACCGCTATCTAGTTACTTGATAAGATTGCTAGTACTAAAGCAATGGCTAACCAAAAGAAAACCAAAATGGCTGTAAAACGTTGCATGAATGCTTCAAAGCCACGTGCCTTTGTACGCTCAAACAAAGCTTCAGAGCTATTACTATCAAAGACATTGCTACTTGGATTCTTTTGTGGTTGCATTAAAATCGAAATCACAATAATAACTGATAAAATCAGTAAAACGGTTAATAAAAAGTCGTACATTTATGCCATCAAGAATACCGAAGCATTCTTTTTTCCTTCCTACACTATGGTCAATACTACTTTAACATAAAACTTATCAAGATTCAATATGTAGGGTCACTTTTCGTTCTTTTGGACAATATTTGGGTACCTCAATCCGTTCTGGATGGGTGGTTTTGTTTTTACTGGTCAGATAATTTTTTTGACCACAACTGCTACACGTTAAATGAATCTTTACTCTCACACTATTTCCTTAACTGTTAAATATTTTCTAAAGGTAATCAAACTCCACACAAAGTTGGCTAGGACAATCAGACTGGTTACATAAAAGACTGAACGATAGCCAAGACCTGTGGCAACAGCTGAACCAATGAATGGCCCAATAACTTGTCCTAAGTAACTAAAGGTTTGATTGTAACTAAAGATTCGCGATATCCCTTCTCGTGGTGCAATCTTATTCAAAAGCGAATTGATATTTGGCATCAAAGCCCCTGTCCCAAAACCGTAGAAGAAACGCACAATTCCCAATTGGAGGGTATTTTGGGAGAGGGCTGATAAGATATACATGCAAAAACTATAAAAAAGAGCAATAAGCAACAAACGGTGGTTACCAATCTTATCCCCAAGTTTTCCAAGGCTTGAGCTAGAAAGCATACTTGAGAAACCTAACGCCGAAACGATCAATCCTGAAACAAACATCAGATTTTCTTTTTGCCCCAAATGACGAATGTACATGGTCAAAATTGGAGCAATGGATTGCGCAGAAATTTGAATGGTCATGCTGGTGATAAACAAGCCAATCAAGATTTGTTTGTCTTTAATTGCTTCAAACACTTCGCGGGTTGATAAATCTTTTTCCTTGGTAACAGGCTTGAAATCTTCCTTGATAAAGAAGAAAGTCAACAAGTTACAAAGTAACAAGATAAAGCCGACCAATAAAAAAACGTGGCGGATACCTAGCCACTGAGCTAATACCCCACCAATTAAAGGACCCACCAAGGTTCCACCAATAACCCCTGTTGCTAAGGTTCCTAGAGCATAACCCGAACGTTCTTTGGGAACTTGACTAGCAATCAGAGCGGTTGAATTGGGCACATAACCCGAAAGCAAACCATTTAACACGCGCAAAGCCAACAACCAATACACATTGTGAACAAAGGCTAACCCCCCCATAGTAAAGGTCATGGCCAAACTTGCCCGCACCATCATTGGCTTACGACCATAACGGTCCGCAAAACGCCCCCACACTGGTGAAATCAAGGCTGAACTTAGTGCCGACAGCGAAACCGCCAAACCAGCGTACCAGTCAGTCATATCCTTAGGAGCACCTAATTCCTCAATATACACAATCATGAATGGCATAACAAGTGAAAAGCTTGCCCCAGTAAAGAAATTACCGAGCCAAGCTATACGGAGATTTTGTTGCCAGTTAACTTCGCGACTAATAATAACCCCTTCTTTCTAAAAAAATCATTGATATTATAGCACACTTTTTTCTTAATGGAAAAGTGATTATACAAGAAATTGTTTTTACAGCGTAAAAAGCTAAAGTTGGGATAAGTCTGTCAATAGAGCTTCTACTTGCTTCTCTAGGGCAGCTTTATCGCCATTATTATCTAAGATATGGTCCGCATAAGCCAGTTTCTCTTTGGTCGGCATTTGGCTAGCCATACGCTTTTTGGCCTCAGCTAACGTGAGATGATTACGCGCCATCAAGCGATTTAACTGCATTTCATCGTCCACAACCACCAACCAAATGGCATCGAACCAACCCACATAATCCAACTCAATCAACAAGGGAATGTCCATGAAAAAGAGGCTTTCCGTTTTGGCAAGTTCCTGACGACGTTGGGCGAGTTCCTGACGAATAATATCGTTTTGCAAAGCAGATGACTTGGCCATCATCTCTTGATTTCCAAAAATTGCTTGCCCTAAGGCTTGACGGTCAAGTTCACCATTGTCCTGTAAAATGGCATCACCTAGCCAATCAAACAGAGCTTGATACAGCCTGCCACCTTTTTTTTGCAAGTCATGCACCACTTGGTCAGCGTCAATCACCTGATAACCGTGTTTGCAAAGCTGGGCTACCACCGTTGATTTGCCAGAAGCAATGCCGCCTGTAATACCAACTATCTTCGTCATCGTTTTTGGCACCTCGGACAAATATGCGTGCCACGCCCGCCCACCTTGATTTTTTCAATAGGCGTTCCACAACGTGGGCAAGGCTGACCTGTTTTGCCATAAACCTGCAAAAAATCCTGCATGCGGCCATTTTCACCAAAGGCATTCTGATACGTTCGAACCGTTGTTCCACCTTTTTCAATGGCCAACTGCAAAATACGAATAATCTCGTCATGAAGCAAGGTGATTTCAGGACTTGTCAGGGTCGAACTCATACGTTCTGGATGAATTTTTGCTGCCCAAAGCACCTCATCGACGTAGATATTACCCAAGCCAACCACCAACGTTTGGTCCAAAAGATGCGGTTTTATCAGTTTTTTTGATTGTCCCAGTTGCTTTTCAAAAGTTGCTAAATCAAAAGCCGCTTTGGTTGGCTCTGGCCCAAGCTTCCTATTTTGGAAATAAGGCTCAACTTGCTCAGGCAACAACAATTCCATTGTGCCAAACTTGCGGACATCTTGGTAAACCAAGGTTGAGCCATCATCTAACGTGAAAAAGACGTGAAAATGCTTGTTTTCAGGAACTTCTTGTGGAAAAAGCAGGTATTTTCCTTCCATACGCAGATGGGACACAATCACTTGCCTATCTAATTGCAGCAACAAATATTTACCACGTCGGCCAATGGCCTGAAACGTTTGCCCAATTAGGTCTATTTCAAAGGCTTCGA